>JBJONS010000690.1:0-9250 GCA_046051725.1 Pseudomonadota bacterium
CGACCTCTCCGACGATGAGGCGCCCGCGGAGCGGCTGCCCCCCCACCTGCGCGAGCCGCTGCTCACCGCGGCGGCGGTCGAGGTCTGGACCCTCGACGCGCCCCCCACCGGCATGGAAGAGCAGGTGCTGGTCCCCGACGGCCCGCCGCTCACGGTGACCGCCGGCAGCGGCCGCAGCCTCGCCGGGGCGCGGGCGGGCGTGGAGTGGGTCGCGCTGAGCCCCCGCGGCGGGCGGGTCTGGGCCAAGCGCCAGGCCCTCGGCGCCGGGCTGGTGACGACCCTCGCCGACAGCGGACCGCTGCTGCTGCCGTCGCTGCAGACCCACCCCGACGGCGCGGCGCTGCTGTGGAGCCTCACCTCGGCCGGGGGTCCGCCGAAGAAGGTGCGGGTCGTGCTGCAGGGCAGCGAGGGCAGCGTCTGGGGCCTGCTCATCGAGCGGGCGCCGGCGGCGGTGCTCTGCGCCGGCCTCGCCGCCCTGATCGGCCTGTGGCGCCTGCGCGCCCACTTCGGCCCGCAGGCCGCCGAAGCGGCGGCCCCCCGCCGCGGCCTCGTCGATCACATTGACGCAGTGGGCGCCTTTCTCTACCTGCGGGTCGGCGCCGACCCGCTGCTTGACCCGATGCGCCGGGCCGCCCTGCGGGCCTGGGAGCGCAGCCTGCCGGGCCTGTCGGCGCTCCCGCCGGCCGGCCAAGCCGAGGCCCTGGCCCCCCGGACCGGGCTGGGCGCCCCGGCGCTCGAGGCCGCCCTCTCCGCCGGGCCCCGCGACGCCGCGGCCCTGATTGCCGACGTGGCGGCCCTCTCCGCGGTGCGCCGGCGCGCCCGCCGCGGGGCCTGACCGGCCAGCACCACCTCCGTCAGACCACGACCCCGATTCTTCGCGTTCAACGTACAGGAGCCCATCATGGACGACCTCACCCCGACGGGCGACGCCCCGCTGCCCCCGCTGTCGGTGCCCGAGGCCGCGGCCCTGCTCCAGGCCGCCCAGGCCCAGCTCCAGCGCAGCCTGCTCGGCCAAGAAGAGGTGGTCGACAGCCTGCTCGTGGCCCTGGTCGCCGGCGGCCACGTGCTGCTCGAGGGCGTGCCCGGCCTCGGCAAGACCTTGATCGTGCTGGCGCTGGCCCGGGCGATCGACGGCAGCTTCTCGCGCATCCAGTTCACGCCCGATCTCATGCCCGCCGACGTGACCGGCCACGCGCTCTACGACCAGGCGGCCGGGCGCTTCCGCATCCGCAAGGGGCCGGTCTTCTGCAACTTCTTGCTCGCCGACGAGATCAACCGCGCGCCGGCCAAGACCCAGGCGGCCCTGCTCGAGGTCATGCAAGAGGGGCAGGTGACCATCGAGGGCGAGGCCTTCCCCCTCGACCCGCCGTTCATGACCCTGGCGACCCAGAACCCCATCGAACAAGAGGGCACCTACCCGCTGCCCGAGGCCCAGCTCGACCGCTTCTTGCTCAAGGTGCGCATCGGCTACCCCGACGCCGCGCACGAGGCGGCGATCGTGCGGGCGGTGACCGAGGGCAAGGTCGGCGACCGGCTGCGGGTGGCGGCCGAGACCCCGGTGATGGACCGCCGCACCTGCCTGCGCCTGCAGCTCTGCGCCGCCCAGATCACCGTGGACGACCGCGTCCTCGACTACGCGGTGCGGCTGGTGCGGGCGACCCGCCAGCGCCAGGGCGTGGCGGTGGGCGCCGGGCCCCGGGGCACCATCGCGCTGGTGCGGGCGGCCCGGGGCGCGGCCCTGCTCGACGGCCGGGGTTTTGTGACGCCCGACGACATCAAGGCGGTGGCCCTGCCCGCGCTGCGGCACCGGGTGGCCATCGCGCCCGAGCTCGAGATCGAGGGGCAGGGCGTGGATGACGTGCTGCAGGCCGTGATCAACAGCGTCGAGGCGCCGCGCGCATGAGCGAAGGCGCGCCCGCCATCGACCGGCTCGAGCCGAGCCGCCGCCTCGTGTGGCTGGCCCTGGCTCCGCTGCCGCTGGCCGTGGCCGCGCCCTGGCTGCCGCCGGCCGGCCCGGTGGCGGTGGCCCTCGCCGCGCTGGTGCTGCTGGCGGCCGCGCTCGAGGCGGCGCTGCTGCGCCGGGCCGCGCTGCCCCAGCTCAGCCGGAGCCTGCCGCCGGCGCTGAGCATCGGCGAGTGGGCCGAGGAGCGGATCGAGCTGCGCGCGACGGGTCCAGGGCTCTCGCTCGGGCTCGCCGCCGACCGCCCCGAGGGGATCGAGCGCGAGGACGGCGCGCTGCGGCTCACCTTGGACGAAGGGGCCCGGGTGGCGCTGCCGGTGCGGCTGCGGCCGATCCGGCGCGGGCCGCTGCAGCTCGCGCACCTCGACCTCGCGGTCGACGGCCGGCTGGGCCTGCTGCGGCGGGTGCTGCGCCTTCCCTGCGCCGCAGAGTCCAAGGTCTACCCGAACTTTCACGCGGTGGCCCGCTACGCCCTGCTCTCGGCCGAGCGCCGCAGCGGCCAGCTCGGCGTGCACCAGCAGCGGCGCCGGGGCGAGGGCCTGGAGTTCTTCCAGCTCCGCGAGTACCGGGCCGGCGACAGCCTGCGCCAAGTCGACTGGAAGGCGGCGGCCCGGCGCGGGCAGCTCATCTCGCGCGAGTACCGTGAGGAGCAGAACCAGCAGCTCATCTTCTTGCTCGACTGCGGCCGCCGCATGCACAGCAAGGACGGAGATCTGAGCCACTTCGACCAGGTGCTCAACGCCGTGCTGCTGCTCACCTGGAGCGCCCTGCGGCAGGGCGATGCGGTCGGCCTGCAGACCTTCTCGGGGCCCGACCGCCACCTGCCGCCGCGGCGGGGCGGCAACGCCCAAAATGACGTGATGAACACCATCTGGGACCTGCAGACCACCGAGGCCCCCTCAGACTACGCCGAGGCGGCGGTGCGCCTCGCCACCCGGCAGCGGCGCCGCGCCTTGGTGGTGCTGCTGACCAACCTGCGCGACGACGACGCGGCCGACATCCCCGCGGCGCTGGCCCGCCTGCGCAAGACCCACCTCGTGCTGGTGGCCAGCCTGCGCGAGCCGGCCTTGGACGCGGCCTTGGACGGGCCGATCGACGGGCTCGAAGGCGCGCTGCGCGTGGCGGCCGCCCACCACACCAACGAAGAGCGGCGCCGGGCCCACGAGCTGCTCGCCGCCCAGGGGGTCCGCACCCTCGACGTCAGCCCCGCGCAGCTGCCCGCGGCCCTGATCTCGGCCTACACCGACATCAAGCGCGCGGGGCTGCTGTGAGCGGCCCGGCCCGCCGGCTGGCGCTGGCCGCAGCGGCCGGCCTCGCGCTGCTGACCGCGGCCAGCGTGGTGGCGTGGCGCGTCGTCTATGGCCTGCCAGACGCTGCCTCCGCCGAGCTGTGGGCCTGGCTCGACGCGCACCCCGGCGCGGTGGCGCCGGGCCGGGCGGTCTTCCTCGTCGACTTCAGCCGGCCCAGCCCGCTGCCCCGCGGCTGGCTGATCGACCCGACCACCCGCGCGGTGCTCGAGGTGATGCACGTCGCGCACGGCAAAGAGAGCGGCTGGGACCGGGTCGAGAAGGTCAGCAACGTCGAGGGCAGCAACCAGTCGAGCATCGGGGCGATGCGCGGCGCCGAGCTCTACGTGGGCAAGCATGGCCGCACCCTGCGCCTCGAGGGCCTCGATCCCGGCGTCAATGACGACGCCTTGGCCCGCGCGATCGTGCTGCACGGCGCCGACTACGTCTCGTGGCAGAGCGTGTGGGACAACGGCGGGCGCCTGGGGCGGAGCCTCGGCTGCCCCGCCGTGCCGCTCGACCAGGTCGAGCGGGTGATCACGGCCTTGGAGGAGGGCGGGGTGGTCTACACGTATTGGCGTCCGGCGACGCCCTAAACGCGCCCTGACGCCACAGCTCAGGCCGAGGCCCCCGCCCCAAAGCCCCGGGCCAAGGCGATCAAGAAGCCCAAGCTGCGCTGCACCTCGGGGTCGGCGCTCGCCCGCCAGGCGCCCACCAAGCCGAGCGGCGGGGCCCCCTGGGCGCCGACCAGGGCCGCGCTGCCACGGGCGGCCACGGCGCGGGCCTCGGCCGTGCCAAAGGCGGCGCCGAGCGCCTGGGCCACCGCGACGATGACGTCGTGGTGCTCCATCAGGTGGGCGAGGCCGTCGATGGCGGCGGGCCGCGACAGGCGCTCGAGCGCCGGGCCAGCGGCGGCGAGGCGGCCGCCGAGGCCGTCGGGGCCGAGCTGGGCCTCGAGCGCGGCCAGGCCCTCGACCAGCGCGGGGCCGCGGGTGGCCAGCGCGCCGAGCGCGTCGAGGCAGGCCGGCTCGGTCAGGGCCAGCAGGCCCTCGGCCACCGCCGGGTCGGTGAGGCGCTCGGCGAGCACCAGCGCCACCTTGGCCCGCTCGGCCGGCGGGGTCGCGCCCTGCTGGGCGGCCAGCCAGAGCCCGCTCGCCGCCGCCGCGCCGTCCTGCCACAAGCCCCCGAGCTGGCTCAGCACGCGCAGGCCCTGGGCCGCGTCGGGGCCGTAGGCGGCGGCGGCCTCGATCAGCGGCAGCAGGCCCTCGGCCACCGCCGGATCGCTGACCGTGCCGCCCATCACGCTGATCACGCGCAGGCGATCCGCGAGGTCGACCCCGTTGTCGGCGGCCGCGCGCAGGTGGTCGCCCGCCGTGCGGGCCGCGTCGTCCCAGAGGCCGGGCAGCTGGCCGAGCAGCCGCAGGCCGGCCACCACCTCGTCGGCGTGGGCGCCGCCGGCCTCGATGACCCGCAGCAGGCCCTCGGCCACCGCCGGGTCGGTCGAGCGCTCGGCGAGGCGCAGGCCCACCGCCGCCCGCTCGCGCAGGTCGACGCCCTGGGCGGCCGCGGCCCCGACGTGCCGGGCGAGGGTCTGGCCGGCGTCGGCGAGCAGGTCGGCGCCGCCAGGCAGCGGGGAGCGCTGCTCGAGCGCCGCGAGCCGCGCCTCGAGATCAGCGGCGGGCAGGGCCACCGCGCCCTGCGCCGCCTCGAGCCGGTCGAGCCGGGCCTCGATGCGGGTGAGGGCCGCGAGCACCCGCTCGAGGGGGTCCGCGCCGGGGGCGGAGGCAGCGGGCGCGTGGGACATCGGGCCTCGGGTGCGCGGCGGGCGGCGCGTCAGCGGTGCGGGGCAGAAGGACGCCCCCGCCTACCGTACCCGCCCGCAGCGTCCACAGCCGCGCCGGGCCGTGGCCTGCGCCCGGTCAGGGCGGCGGCCCGGATGCGGTCAGTTCCCGATGACGACCTTGCTCTTCTGCCCGGGGGTGATGGTCACCTTGCGGGTCTCGTTCAGCCCCGTCTCGGTGTTGACCACCTTGATGGTGTAGCTGCCCGGCGCGAGCTTGTGGTTGTTGAGCGGGGTCGTGTCGATCTTCTTGCCGTCGATGAAGACATCGCCCCAGCCGGTCTTCACGTTGACGCTCAGCGCGCCGGGCTCGGCGGGGACCGCGGCGGCCGGCGCGGGCCGGGGCGCGGGGGCGGGTGCTGGGGCCGCGACCGGCACAGGCGCCGGCGTGAGCTCGGCCTTGCCCGCGCGGGCGGGCTCAGGCGGCGCGGCGAGGGGCTGCAGCACCGGCTTGATCCGCAGGGTCTCGCCGGCGGCGGCGGTGAAGCGGTCTTCGAAGGGCGCGAAGCCCTCGGCCTCGACCCGCAGCAGGGTCTCGACCCCAGGCTCGACCTCGGCGAAGGTCACCTGGGCGTGCCCCTCGCTGATCAGCCGCTCGCCCAGGTAGACCTTGGGCAGCGCGCCCTGGGGCACGATCAGCAGCTGGATCGTGGCGGTGGTCGGCGCGGTCGGGGCCCGCTCGACCTCGACGAGGCGGGTCTCGGGCTCGCGCACGAGCATGAGCACCGCCAGCGCGCCGGCCATGGCGATGGCGGCGCCGGCCAGGATGAGGGGCAGCCGGCTCGGCCGGGGCGGCGCCTGCACGGTGCCGCTGGTGTGGCCCTCGCCCTCCCACTCGGCGCGGGACGGCGGCGGCGGGGGCTGCAGCGCCCGGGCCTCGGCCTCGGCGCGCAGGGCCTCGGCCGCCCGCGAGCCCTGGGCCAGCGCGACCCGCTCGGCGGCGATCTCTTCGACGAAGAGCTCGCCCATGAAGGCCTGCAGATCGGCCCGCAGCAGGTCGGGGGTCACCGGGGCGAGCTGCTCGAGGATGGCGGCCTGCAGGGCGCGGCCGTCGGCGAAGCGCGCGTCGGGGTCGCGCGAGAGCGCCCGCAGCACGAGCGCGTCGAGGGCCGCCGGGATCGTCGGGTTGATCGCGCTCGGCGCCGGGACCTCGGCCTGCTTGATCTTCTCGAGCGTCTTGACGTCGCTGTCGGTCTTGAACAGCCGCCGCCCGGTCAGCATCTCGTGCAGGATGATGCCGGTCGCGAACAGGTCCGAGCGGTGGTCGATGCGCTCGCCGCGGGCCTGCTCGGGGCTCATGTACTCGTACTTGCCCTTGAGCACGCCATCTTTGGTGTCAAAGGCGCTGGACTCGGCCTTGGCGATGCCGAAGTCGGCGATCTTCACCTCGCCGCTGTAGCTGACGATGATGTTGCTCGGGCTGATGTCGCGGTGCACGATGTGCAGCGGCTCACCGGCGAGATCGGCCTTCTTGTGGGCGTAGTCGAGGCCGCGGGCGACCTCGTGGGCGATGAGCAGCGCGAGGCTCTGGGGCATCAGCTTGCGCAGCTGGGCCAGCTTGCGCAGCAGGCCCTTGATGTCTTTGCCCTCGACGCACTCCATCGCGATGTAGTAGTTCTCGCCGCTGCGCCCGAAGTCGTAGATCTGGACGATGTTGCTGTGCTGCAGCTCGACCGAGATCTTGGCCTCGTCGATGAACATCTCGACGAATTCGCTGTTGTCGCTCAGGTGCTCGAGGATGCGCTTGATGACCAGCAGCTTCTCAAAGCCGGCGTCCGAGTAGCTTTTGGCCTTAAAGACCTCGGCCATCCCGCCGACCGCGATCTTGTCGACGAGGTAGTACCGGCCAAAAGCCTGCGGCTGGAAGCTGCTCACGGGGGCGCTGCTCACTGGACGGGCCGGGGGGCGCCGGGCGCGGGGGCGCGCGCCGGCGGACGGTCACCGCGCGCACACACGCACGCGCGGGGATCTCCACGCGCCATCATAGGGGAGCCGCCCGGGCCGGTCAATCTCGCGCCGCCGCGATTTGCCGCCGGCCGCCGCGGCGATCAGTCGAAGTAGACCGCGAGGTCCTCGCAGGTCCACTCCTCTTTGAGGCTGTCGGCGATGTCGGCGCAGACCTCGTTGAGGTCCTCGTTGTCCTTCACGGCCTCTTTCTGGTCGTCCATGCAGGACTTGAGCTGGTCTTTGCTCCACTCTTCGCCGCAGTCATCGGCCGCGTAGTCGGCCATGGCGTGACAGAGCTGCTGGCAGTCGTTCTTGCAGCCGACCACCAGCGGGGCGGCGAGCAGCAGGGCGACGGCGGGCAGCGGCAGGCGAGCGGTCATGACGGAGCTCCGGCAGGGGGCGCGATCCTCGCACGGGGGGCCCGGCGCGTCAACCGGCCGGCGCCGCGCGGCCCCGCCTGCACGATAGGCCGCGGCATGGCCTCCTCTGCCCTGGCCCAGCCCCAGCACCTCGGCGTGCTGCAGGTCGAGCCCACCGACCACTGCAACCTCGCCTGCCGCATGTGCGCGCCCCATTTCGAGGGCTGGGCCGAGGTGCACGGCGTGCCCAAGGGTTTTCTCGACCCCGCGCTGTGGGATCGGGTGCTCGCCGGCCTCGTCGACGATGACCTGCGCTTCGATCACCTCATCTTCCAGTGGCTGGGCGATCCGAGCCTGCACCCAGCGCTCCACCGCCT
The DNA here is from genome assembly GCA_046051725.1 of Pseudomonadota bacterium. GTDB lineage: Bacteria > Myxococcota_A > UBA796 > UBA796 > UBA2385 > JAEUKK01. Next base: position 7,770 of record JBJONS010000690.1, read on the forward strand.
CGTCGGGGCGGCGGCGGCCGCGCTGGCCGGCCGGGTCGGCTACCTGCGGGTCGACACCAACGGCATCCTGCTCGACGAGCGCCGGATCGACGCGCTGCTCGAGGCCCTCCCCGCCGCCGGGTCGGGGCCGCCGCTGCTGCTGGTCTGGACGCTCGACGCCCACAGCCCCGAGGTCTACCAGCAGGTCAAGGGCCGCGACCACCTGCTGCGGGTGCGGCGGCACCTGCGGCACCTGCTGCGGGCCCGGCGCCAGGCCGACCGCGCGGTCAACGTGCAGGTCCAGTTTGTCGTGCAGCAGGGCAATGACCACGAGGTCGGGCCCTTCGTCGACTACTGGGCCGACCTTTTTGGCTGCCAGGGCGACCCGGCCCGCTTCCACGACGAGCTGCTGCTCAAGCGCCTCTCGGTGGCCGGCGGCGGGCCCGGACAAGCGGCCGCCGACGACCGCTACGAGCGGGCCTTGGCCGCGGCGGGGGTCGAGCCGGGGCGCCGCGGCGCGCTGACCATCCACACCTGGGCGGGCCGGCCCTGGCAGGTCGACGACGGGCACGCGGCCGCCCCGCGCGGCGCCTGCCCGGGGCTGTGGCTGACGCCGGTGATCCGCCACGACGGCCAGCTCATCATGTGCTGCGCCGACCTGCACAGCGAGACCGCGCTCGGATCGCTGTCTGAGGCGCGCTTCTCGACGCTCTGGCAGGGCGCTGCGGCGACGTCGCGCCGCCTCGCCCACCTCGCGGGGCGTTTCGAGGGGCCCTGCGCCGGCTGCGGCGGCATCAACTGGTACGCCCTGCCGCCGGGCCACGACGCCGACACCCGCGCGCGGGCCGCGGCCCTGGGCCTGGGCGCGCCGACCCCACCACAAGAGCGTGCTTGACGTTGGTGTGGGCGGGGGGCTCCGCCCTCCGCAACGCCCCCGGGGGCGGCCCGCGGCCCGAGGGGGATAGCTGCCGCCGCCCGGAGGCCCGATGACCCTTGACCCGACCACCGCCCAGCTTGAAGCGCGGGTGACCGCGCTCGAAGAGCAGCTCGCTTGGCTGCAGCACACCGTCGGTTCGCTCGACGAGGTGGTGCGGGCCTTGGGCGCCGACAACCAGCGGCTGCGGTCTGAGATCGGCGAGCTGACCGATCAGATCGCCGCGGCGGGCGAGCTTGCTTCGCAGGCGGTGCCGACGCTGTTGGAGGAGCGGCCTCCGCATTATTGATGGTTTTGGCCTGGGCGGCCGGCCGGCTGGGCCTTGGCGGCCGGCTGCGGTTTGCAGCGGTTCGGTCCGGTGGACTTTTCGGTTTGGTCCTGGGTTTTTGCGTTGATGATGCCGGGGGCGGGCCCCGCCCCCGGGCCCCCGGGGGCAAGGGGGCTGCGCGCCCCCTTGCATCCCGCGCCAAGGGGGGCCCGCGCGCAGGCTTCGCGCGGCGCACGGTGGCGCCGCGCGCCAGCGCGCAACGGCCCCCCTTTGGAAACCCCCGAGAGGCGGCGCGACCCG
>JBJONS010000691.1:0-12740 GCA_046051725.1 Pseudomonadota bacterium
GGGTCGTTCAGCGCGGGTCGTTCAGCGCGGGTCGTTCAGCGCGGGTCGTTCAGCTCTTGTCGGTGAAGGCGCCGAAGTCTTGCCGGCCGATCCACTCGGGGAAGCCGGTGCCCATGTTGAAGCCGGCCCAGTTGCGGCTGATGCGGGCCACGAAGACCTTGTCGACGCTGCGCTCGGGCACGTGCTGCTTGAGCAGGTCGCGGACCTGGCGGGCGTTGTTGTTGGTCTGCAGCAGCCAGGTGTCGCCCAGGCGGTTGGACCAGTTGCCCAGGCCCTTGATCTCGGCCTCGAGCTTCTCTTTGACGGCGCTGTCGTTGGAGCGGAGGTCGAGGGCGATCATGAACATCATGGCGAGGCTCCAGGCCGTCGGGCGGCGAGCGGAGGGGAGGGCGGCGGTCGGCGGGTCGTGGGTCGGCCACCGCGGCCGGACCCCTGCGACCCGGCCGCGCTGCGGTCAAGACCTCGCGGCGAAGGCCTGCCGCGCAGGTGGGCCCGCTAACCCGGCCCCTCGGCGCGGGCGGGGCCGGGCCGCGCGACGTTAAACGGCCGCCCCCGCCGCCCGGAGCCCCCGTGACCGAACCGACCGACCGCCCCCGGACCGTCCTCATCACCGGCGCCTCGCGCGGCATCGGCCGGGCCATCGCGCTGCGCTTGGCCGCCCCCGGCACCACGATCCTGGTCAACTACCTGCAGAACGCCGACGCGGCCGAGCAGACCGCCGCCGAGGTGCGCGCCCGCGGCGGCGAGGCCCTGGTGATGCAGGGCAACGTCCGCAGCGAAGACGACTGCAAGGCGCTGGCCAAGGCCTTCCCCCAGATTGACGTGCTGGTGCACAACGCCGCGGTCGGCGCGCTCAAGCCTTACGACAAGCTGCGGCTCAGCCACTGGGACCTGACCCTCGAGAGCAGCCTGCGCCCCTTCTGGCTGCTCACGCGCCTGTGCCCGCTGGCGCCGGGCGCCTCGGTCATCGGCATCAGCTCGATGGGATCGCAGCGCTACATCCCGGGCTATGCCGCGATGGGCGCCGCCAAGGCGGGGCTCGAGGCCCTCACCCGCCAGCTCGCGGTCGAGCTCGCCCCGCGGAAGATCCGCGTGAACACCGTCTGCGGCGGCCTGATCGAGACCGACACCCTGCAGTACTTCGCCGAGGGCGAGAAGATGCTGCAGTTCGCCCGCGAGCTGACCCCGCTCGGCCGGGTCGGCGTGCCCGAGGACATCGCGGGCGCGGTCGCCCTGCTGCTCAGCCCCGACGCCCGGTGGATCACCGGCCAGATCCTCACCGTCGACGGCGGCCTGTCCCTGCTCTGAACCACCCCTCCCCAAGGAGCGCCCATGTGGACCCCGGCAGACGCCAAGGACAAGGCCGAAGAGGCCCGCGAGAAGGTCGGCGGCGTGATCGAGCGCGGCGTCGAAGAGGCGGGCGCGCTCTTTGACCGCCTGCGGGTGCCGCTCGACCCCGCCGGCCTCGAGGCCACGCTGCGCGGCCTGCCCGAGCGGCTGCGCGGCCTGATGGACGAGGGCCGCTACAGCAAGGTGCGCGTGCGCTTCCGGGGCAAGCAGCTGCTGCCCGACCTGCCGCTGAGCGCCGTGCTGGCCGGCGAGGTGCTGGCCGGCCTCGCGCTGCCGCTGGGCGCGCTGCTGGTGAACCTGGGCGCGGGCGCCTTCCTCGACATCGAGCTGCTGCACGAAGGCGACGAGCTGGTCGCCCTGGCCCAGGCCAAGCTGGCCGACGGCGACGCCGACGAGGCCGAGGCCCTGCTGCGCGCGGCCCTGCGCCTGCGCCCGACCGACGAGGCCGCGCACTTCCACCTCGGCGTGCTGCTGCGGATCTCGGGCCGGAAGGCCGAGGCGATCGTCCACCTCGAGCGCGCCGCGGCCGCCGGCGGACCCCACGCCCGCCGCGCCGCCGACGCGCTGGGCCGCCTGCGGGGCCCCTCCGCCGGCTGAGCCCGAGCCCTGCGCCGGATCAGCGGGCGGGCCGGCGCGGCGCGCGCCCCGGCGGTAGCATCGCCCTCCCCGCCGGAGGACCGCCGATGCTTGATCACCCCCTGCCCCTCGCCGGGCGCCGCGCCCTGGTCTGCGGGGCGAGCGCCGGGATCGGGCGCGCCGTCGCCCAGGCCCTCGCCGCCCAGGGGGCCTGCCTCGTGCTGCTGGCCCGCCGCCCTGGGCCCTTGGCCGCCGCCGCTGCGGCCCTGCGCGCCGCGGGCGCCCCTGAGGTTGACGTGCTGGAGGCTGATCTGGCCGACGAGGCCCAGGTGATCGCCGCGGCCGAGGCCGCGCTGGCCGCCGGGCCGGTCCACATCCTCATCCACAACAGCGGCGGGCCGCCGGGCGGGCCCCTGCTCGGGGTCAGCGCCGAGGCCCTGGTCGCGGTGTTCCGCCAGCACGTCATCTCGGCGCAGCTGCTCTGCCAGCGCCTCGTTCCGGGCATGGCCGCCGCCGGCTTTGGCCGGATCGTGAACATCGTCAGCACCAGCGTCTACGAGCCCATCCCCGGGCTCGGGCTGAGCAACACGGTGCGGGCGGCGATGGGCGGCTGGTCGAAGTCGCTCAGCCGCGAGCTGCCGCCGGGGGTCACGATCAACAACATCCTGCCGGGGTTCACCGACACCGACCGGCTGGTCGGGCTGGCCGCCGCCCGCGCCGCCGCCCAGGGCACCAGCCCCGAGCAGATCCGCGCCGGCTGGCTGACCGAGGTGCCCGAGGGGCGCCTGATCGAGCCCGAAGAGACCGCCGCCGCGGTCGCCTTCCTCTGCAGCCCGGCGGCCGGCGCCATCCGCGGGGTGAGCCTCGCCGTCGACGGCGGCCGCAGCCGCGCGATCTGAAGGAGCCCCCCATGCAATTCGACGTCTTCTTCTCCATCTCGCAGACGCCGGTGCGGGGGCGCTTGCCCTCGGAAGCCGAGATGTTCCGCAACTTCTTCGCCCAGGTCGAGGCGGCCGACGCGCTGGGCTACGGCACGGCCTGGGTGGCCGAGGCGCACCTGAGCACCGCGGTCCAGAAGCGGCACGCGCAGCCGGTCGTGCCGCACTGGCAGGGCGAGATTGGCCTCAACACCGATATTTTGCAGCTCGCGCACCTGATCTTCGCCCGCACCCGGCGCATCGGGGTGGGCAGCGCGGTGGCGAACCTGCTGGTCAACGGCGGCCCGGTCGCCCACGCCGAGCGGGTGGCGTCCTTCTGCGCCCTGCACGGCCTCGATCCGGCCGAGCAGCGGCGCCTGCGCTTCGGTTTTGCGGCGGGGCGCTTCGACTTCATGGCCCGGGCCTTTGGGGTGAAGCCGCGCGACGCGCTGGAGGCGGCGGCGTGGCCGGCGCTCAAGGGGCGGGTCTTCGCCGAGGCCACCGAGATCTTCCTGCGCCTGCTTAAGGGCGAGGCCGTGGCCGGCGCCGACGTCGCCGCGCCGGTGCTCGGCCCCGAGGCCTTCCGCAGCCCCGCCGACTGGGCGGCGGTGGAGCGCGAGGCGGCCCGGGCCGGGCGCCTCGTCGACGGGCGGGTCCACTTCGCGCACCGCTACGACTTTGACGTGCTGCGCATCGTCCCCCGCGAGTGGCGCCGCGAGCTGCTCGAGCTCTACATCGGCAGCCACGAGCCGGCGCTGCAAGAGGCGGCCAACCAGCACATGCCCGTGCGGGTCTTCAACCTCAGCATCACCGCCCCGGCGGTGATCGAGGACACCCACCGGCGCATGGCCGCGGCCCTGCACCCCGACGGCGGGCCGTGGACCCGCGGCTGCATGCCCCGCACGGTGATGGTCTTCCTCAACCAGCAGCCGGGCCTCGACGCCGCGACCCGGACGGCCCGCGCCCACGACGAGGCCCAGGCCGCGCTCGGGGCCTACTGGACCGCGCTCGAGGGCACGCTCGACCCGACCAAGGTGGCCTCTGCCAGCGACAACGCGGTGATCGGCGACGCCGACGCCGTGGCCGAGCAGCTCGTGGCCCGCTTCCACCCCGATGATCGGCTGATGCTGTGGTTCGACTTCTTCAACCACGACAGCGAGCGCGTGATTGACGACATGCGCGCCTTTGTCGAAGAGGTCATCCCGCGGGTGCAGGCCCGGCGGGGCGCTGGCTGAGCGCGCTCAGGGCGCGCCGTGGCCCGACCGGAAGCCGCGGGCCACCGCGAGCAGCTGCGCGCCCACCGCCTGGAGGGCGGCGTCGTCGGCCGCCGTCGGCAGCTTGCCCTTGGCGCCGTACTCGAGGGTCTGCGCGACCCGCTCGATCTGCCGCGCGCCGATGGTCGCCGCCGCCCCCTTGATGGTGTGGGCGATGCGGCCGAGCTGCTCGCGGTCGCCGTCCGCCATCGCCGACCGCAGCGCGATCTCGTTGGCGGCGAGGTCCGTGACGAAGATGCCGAGCAGACGGTCAAAGAGCCCGGTCTTGCCCAGGGTCTGCTCGAGCTCGGCGAGGTAGGCGGTCGCCTCGCGATCCAGCGCCGGGGCGCCGGCGAGGCTCACGGGGCCGGCGTCGGCCGCGGCGACCTGCCCCACCAGGGCGTCGATCGCCGCGTCGTTCTCGGCCTGCACGCGCAGGAAGGCCGCGAGCTCGTCGGCGGTGGCGTAGGCGTGGTGCGCGGACATCGGACCTCGTGGGGTGGGGCTGAGGTGCCACTCTAGCGTCAGGTCGCTCGCCAGGGAGGCGGAGGAGACTGCGGGCTCGCGCGGACCGGGGAAGCCCCAGGGGCGGGCGGAGATCCGCAGCTCGCCGTCGGGCGCGAGGTCCACGCCGAGGGCCCGCAGCCTCCAGCGGAGCACCTCGGCGTCCAGGGGCGGAAGCGCGGCGGCGTCGAGCGCGGCGCGGCGGCCGAGGAGGGGAGGGGCGCGGCCGTCGAGGCGCTCGAGGGCGCGGACCAGCGCGGAGAGGGGCGCACCGCTGAGCCCGGCCGCCGCGGCGGCCCGCAGGCAGGCCCAGGCCTGGGCGCCGGGCGCCGAGGACGGCGGAGGAGCGGGTGCGGGTGCGGGGTCTGGTGTGGCCCAGATGGCGGCAGACCAGCCCCCGTCGGGCGTGGGGCTGAGCTGAAGCTGGGCCCGCAGGGGGCCGCTGCTGCGGTGCAGGGTCAGGGGCAGGCCGGCCTCGCCCAGCGCGTGGGCCTCGGCCGCGGCCCCGGCCAGCGCGGCGGCCTCGACGCCGAGCGCCTCGCTGAGCGGGTGCCCGAGCACCGAGCCGCGGGGGCGCTCGACCAGCGCGAAGAGGGCCCGGTTGCCGCTGCGGACGTGGAGGTCGGCGCCCAGCGCGGCCGCCCCCACCGGGAGGGTCGCGGCGAGGCCCGCCGCGGCGCTGGCGCTGTGGCCGGTGCCGGGCGCGGCGCTGAGGCGGTCCTCCCACAGGGCGATCAGGGCCTCTCCGAGGGCCTCGACCACCGTGCCCGGGCGCAGCCCGCGGGGACGGGCCGCGGCCTCACCGCCCATCCAGGCCATGACCAGCGCGAGCAGCTCCTCAAGCTCGGCGGAGAGCTCGGGATCGGCGCGCGGGCTGGGCGCGGGTTCGGGGGCCAGGGTCGGCATCGGGGCTCCGCGGCGGAGGGAGGTGGGCTGTTCGGCCCCGCGGCCCGGACCTTGACGGTGACGGGGGCCGCGCGCGCGGGCCGGCGCGCGAAGATACTCCCACGGCGCGGAGCGTCCGCGGAGGGTCGATGCGCGGTTCTGGCGGTTTGGGTGATGCGGGGCAGGCGGGCGCGACGGGGGACGGCGCGGCGGCGCGGGTGGGCCGGTGAGCGGCGGGCCGAGCTGGGGCGGGCTCCCCGGCGATCCGCCGATCCTCCCCCACTGGATCGGCAACCGGCCGGTGTGCGCGGCCGACGGCCGCGAGCCGGAGTGGATCGATGACCTCGCCCCGGCCACGGGAGAGGTCCGCGCCCGGATCGCCCGCGGCGGCCCGGCAGAGGTCGATGCCGCGGTGGGCGCGGCCCGCGCCGCCTTGGCGGGCCCGTGGGCGGGGTGGACGGCGGCGGCCCGGGCGGACCTGCTCGACCGCGCCGCGGCGCTCCTCGAGGCGCGCCTCGACGAGCTGGCCGCGCTGGAGGGCGAAGACAGCGGCAAGCCGGTGGCCTTGGCCGCCCGGATGGACATCCCCCGGGCGGTCGCCAACCTGCGCTTCTTCGCCGGGGCCGCGCGCCACGACCACACGCCCTGCCACGCGGACGGGGGCCCCGGTCGGCGCCTCAACTACACCCTGCGGCGGCCGGTCGGCGTGTGCGCGTTGATCACGCCCTGGAACCTCCCGCTCTACCTGCTCACCTGGAAGGTCGCGCCGGCCCTGGCCATGGGCAACACCGTGGTCTGCAAGCCGAGCGAGCTGACCCCGGCGACCGCCACGGCCCTGGCGGCCGCGCTCGCCGAGGCGGGCCTGCCTGACGGTGTCTTCAACCTCGTGCACGGCTACGGCCCCGAGGTCGGCGCGCCGCTGGTCGCCCACCCCGGGGTCAGCCTCGTGTCCTTCACCGGGGGCACCGCCACCGGCCGGTCGGTGGCCGCGGCGGCCTCCCCCTCGTTCAAGAAGCTGAGCCTCGAGCTCGGCGGGAAGAACGCGACCGTCATCTTCGCCGACGCGGTCGAGGACGACGCGGCCCTCGAGGCGGTGGTCAGCGGCGCGGTGCGGGCGGCCTTCACGAACCAGGGCCAGATCTGCCTGTGCGGCTCGCGGCTGCTGATCGAGGGGCGCGCCTATGACCGCGTGGTCGGCCGCTTCCTGCAGCGGATGGCGGCGCTGCGGGTCGGCCCGCCGGGCGGGGCGGTCGACATGGGGAGCCTCATCAGCCTCGCCCACCGCGACAAGGTCGAGGGCTACCTGCGCCTCGCCCGCGAGGAGGGCGGCGTGGTCGTCGGCGGCGAGCGCCTGGGCCCCAGCGAGGCGCCGGCCGGCGGGGCCTTCCTGCGACCGGCGGCGGTGCTCGGGCTCTCGCCCCGCTGCCGGGTCGCCACCGAGGAGATCTTCGGCCCCGTGGTCAGCGTGCACCGCTTTGAGGACGAGGCCGACGCGCTGCAGCAGGCCAACCTCGTGCGCTACGGGCTCGCGGCGAGCGTCTGGACCACGCAGCTCGACCGGGCCCACCGGGTGGCCGCCGCGCTGGACGCGGGGATCGTCTGGGTGAATTGCTGGCTTGAGCGCGACCTGCGGACGCCCTTTGGCGGCGTGAAGGAGTCCGGCGTGGGCCGGGAGGGCGGCGACTGGTCGCTCGACTTCTACAGCGAGGTCCGGAACGTCTGCCTCGCGCTGTCCTGAGGGCGCGGGGGCGCTTCCCTCCCCTGCGCAAGAGGTGTGTCAACGCGAGACACTCCGCTTCCTGGGGGCTACGGTGTCGTTGAAGGAGTTGGATCATGCACCGCACACGCGCGCTCGCCCTCATCGCCCCCCTCGCCCTCGCCGCGGCCTGTGACCCCGTCAAGGACGAGCCCGCCGCCGACGGCGCCGGCGCGTCCGAAGACCGCGCCCGCGACCCGGACAGCGAAGGCAGCGTGATCGACGACGTGGTCAGCGATGGCGGCGTGGCCACCGCCCAGGTGGCCGACAACGCGCCCGGCTGGGTCGAGGTCGAGGGCTCGCTTGAGGTCATCGCCTCGGCCACCGTCGGCGCCGACGGCGGGCTGAGCGGCGACCTGCGCTACCTGCGCCGCTGGGGCGACGACACCCCCTGCGATGTCGACGTCGCCTTCACCGGCGCGCCGATGGCCGGCGACTGCGAGGGCTGTGACTTCGCCTTCGACCTAGAGGCCGCGGTCAGCGCCGACCGCAGCGAAGGCGCCTGCCCCCGCCCGACCATCCACACCCTGCTCGACAACCCGAGCTACGGCACCCACGACCCGGTGATCGGCTTCTGGTCGACCATGACGACCCCCAGCTACACCTGGGACGACGGCTACGGCGGCACCTACACCTGGGGCGGCACGACCTACCACGACGTCTTCCGGGTCGGGTACTCGTGGACCACCCCGGCCTACGAGGGGCCCTATGGGTCCTGGCCGGGCGGCACCTACGGCCCGTCCTGGTCGACCTGGTCGATGGCCGAGTGGGCCAGCCCCTACACGTCGGCCAGCGTCGACGGCGACACGCTCTCGTGGCAGCTCACGCAGTCCTACCTGATCTACGAGGCCGCCTACGGCGCCACGACCTGCGACGGCTTCACCTGGGAAGAGGCCACCGCCGTGACCCCCCGGGCCGCCGATCAGTCCGTGCGGGGCACCCTCAGCTGCCTGGGCTACGCGGCCTACGGCTGGGACACTGGCGGCAGCGTGGACGACCCCACGACCTACTACCAGCTCGACGGCAGCTTCGACGCCCACCAGTTCACCGCCGCCGCGGGCGAAGAGATCCAGGTGACCGTCGACACCGTGTCCGCCGCCACCGCCTTCGACCCGGTCGCCTACCTGCTGGGCCCGAGCGAGTGCACCCTGGCCTACCAAGACAGCGGCGCCGACTGCAGCTTCGCGCCGAGCTGGGGTCAGTGCCCGAGCTTCAAGTTCGAGGCGGCCGAGGCCGGCGAGCACACCGTCGTCGTGACCGGCTGGGGCAGCTGCGTGGGTGAGGTGGCCGAGTACCAGCTCGACGTGGTCCGCCTCTGATGCGCCGCGGCCGGGCGCCCGCCGTCCGGTTCGGGGCGCCAGTCCGCGCCGCGGCTGTGCTCGCGCTGGCCGCGGCGGGCTGCCGGACCCCGCGCGCCACCGACGCGACCGAGGACCAAAAGTCGCGGCCGGACGGAGAGGTGCCCGGCGAGGGGGGCGGCCCCACGCTGCCCACGGACCTGGACGAAGCGCTGGTCGCCGACGACGTGCCGGCCCAGAGCGAGATCGTCCAGATCACCGAAGTGCAGGCCACTCTCCGCCGGGAAGAGCCCCTGGGCGGAGAGATCCAGCTCCGCACGCGGACCCGCGGCATCGACGGGGTCGAGGTCGAGGACTGCAGCACCCGGGTGAGCCTGGCCGCCGTCCCCTACACCGGCGACTGCGCCGACTGTGACTTCGCCTTCGAGGTCGAGGCCACGGTGACCGAGGACCTCGGGGGCTGCTATTGGCCGGCCACCCACTCCCTCGTCCCCTTCGACGGCGCGGCCGCGCTGCCGCCGGTGGTGGCGTGGTGGTCGACCTACACGACCCCCGCCTACAGCTACACCGACCTCTATGGGACCACCTGGACCTGGGGCGGCTACGCCTACAGCGACCTGATGCGGATCGGCTGGACCTACGAATGGCCGGCCTACGATGGTCCCTATGGCTACAGCCCGCCGCGCACCGCCGGACCCTACTGGAGGAGCCTCACCTCCACCTCGTACGGCAGCTGGACCATCGCGCTCGGCGACAGCTCCTTGGACTGGTCGCTCGACCAGCGCTACGGCGTGGTCGTGCCCACGCCGCGCGACGAGGCCTGCCCCGACCCCTTGCCCGAGGTCGCGGCGGTCACCGGCTGGATCGGCGAGGGCGCGCAGCAGGGCGAGCTGCCCTGCGTCGAGTCGTGGAGCGGGCAGCTGGTCGGCGCCGGCGCGATGGACCGCTGGGCCTTCACCGCGACGGCCGGCCAGCAGGTCGTCGTCACCGTCGACACCCTCAGCCCCGACACCACCTTCGACCCAGCGCTGTGGATCGACGGTCCGGCGGGCTGCGCCCTGGCCTGGGGCGACGACGAGCTCGAGTGCACCGCCCCGCCGCCGAGTTTTGGCTGCCCGGCGATCCGCTTCACCGCGCCCGAGGACGGGGTCTACGAGGTCGTGGTGACCGGCGTGGCGAGCTGTGCCGGCTTGGTGGGATCCTACGTGATCGACGTGGTGGAGCCCTAAACCAGCTGTCTTCAGCCGCCGTTAGCCGCGCGACGCCCGCAGGCGGTCGGCGAGGGCCGCCGCGGCGGCCCCCGGGTCGGCTTCATCAGGCGCCGCCGGGCGCAGGGCCTCGGCCAGGGTCGCGGCGGCGGCGCGCAGGGCGGACAGCGGGGCCTCGGGCGCGGTCAGCGCGTCCATCAGCTGGGCGAGCTGGTGGAGGACCTCGTCTTCGACCGCTGGGGCGAGGTCGGCGGCCAGCACCCCGGCCGCCGTGGCCAGCAGCTCGGCCTCGACCGCGGCGGCCGGCCCGGGCAGGGCCTGATCGGCGAGCAGCGCGGCCCGCTCGGCCTGGGCGGCGCGGTCCCGACCCACCGGGATCAGCTCCAGCACGGTGAGGACGACCGGCACCGCCGAGCCGATCAGCCACCACAGCGCGCCGCCGGGCAGGCTGGCGCCGGCGCCGATGCCCAGCGCCAGGCTGACCGCGGCCACCCCGAGCAAGAGCGAGCCCCGCGGGCCCCGCTGGGCGGGCGCGAGGCCCCCGGGCCCGAGGCGGGCCGCGGCGCGGTGGGCGTCGACCCCCGGCTGCACCGGCAGCCCGTGGCCGGCCGCGCGCAGGCGGCGGCACAGGCGGGGCGGGAGCCCGGTGACCGCGGCCGCCAAGCCATCGGGGAGGGCGCGGGCGCGCTCGGGAGGTACGATGACCTGGACCAGAGAGGACGACGGGATCATGTCAGGCCAGGGAGGGGTCGAGGTAGGGCGTCATCTTCTCGCGGAGGGGGTCGGGCAGCGGGCAGGGCCGCATCCAGCCGGGGCCCGGGCGGGTGTCGACCAGCACGACCTCGGTGCGGGAAGTGGCGCGCAGCACGCCGTCTTCGCCGGTGATCTGGTAGTGCAGCCCCAGGCTCGACCGGCCGAGGCGGCCCAGGCGCAGCTCGACCCGCACCGCGTCGCCGAAGCGGCAGGGCGCGGCGTAGCGGCAGCTGGTCTCGACCGTGGGCAGGCCGTGGGTCTGCAGCAAGGCGGCGTAGGGCAGGCCGAGGCCCTCGTCAAACCAGGCCTCCATCGCGCGGTGCATCCAGTCGAAGTAGCGCGGGAAGTAGGCGATCCCGACCGGGTCGCAGTCGCCGAAGCGGACGACGAGCGGCAGGGTGAAGGCCAAGGGAGGGCCCCCGGCGGGGGGGGTGGGCGCGGTCATGTGCGGCCTCGGGCGGGTGCGGTGGGCGCGTCCGGCGGCGGGTCGCGGCGGGTCGCCGCCTCTTCCTCGGGGCTCAGCGGGGCCGTGTCGACCACCTCGCGCAGCTCGGCGAGGAAGCGGCTGGGCTCGAGGCCGCGCCGCCGCTCGTCGTCGGCGGTGGGGTAGCTCAGCGCCAGGCCCCGACGGGCCCGCGTCATCGCGACGTAGAGGACCCGACGCTCCTCGTCGATCGCCTCGCGGGTGCCCTCGCGCAGCGCGCCCCAGCCCGGCAGCGTGCCCTCGGTCAGGCCGGGCAAGAAGACGTAGTCGAACTCGAGGCCCTTGCTCTGGTGCATGGTCAGCAGGCGCACCCCGGGCTGGCCGTCGAGCTCGTCGACGTCGCGGCAGAGGGCCGCCCGCTCGAGCACGCGCAGCATCGCCCGCTCGACCGGCAGCTCGGGCCGGTCCATGCGCCGCACCCGGGCCGCCAGCTCGCCCAGCGAGCGGCGCTTGCGCTCGCCGGCCTCGCCCGCGCCGGCGTGCGGACCGAGGTGATCGGCCACGATGCGCTCGATCAGCGGACCGGGGCGCAGCCGCGCCGCAGACCACCGGCCCAGCGTCTCGCGCAGCCGCGCGAAGGTGGGCGCGTGCGCGGCGACGAGGGCGGCGCGGTCAGCGCGGCCCGGGGTGGCCAGGCCGACGAGGTGCTCGAGCAGGCGGACGGTCGCCAGCACGTCGTCGAGGGCCCGGTGGGTGGGGTTGGCGTCGAGGCCCAGGTCGGCGACCAGGCCGCCCAGCTTGTAGTTGCTGCGCTGCAGCAGCCGGCGGGCGAGGGTCAGGGTGTCTGCGTGCAGGGTCAGGGGCAGGCTGACCCCGACCCGGGCGCCGTGGGCCCGCAGCATGTCGAGGTCAAAGCTGACGTTGTGGCCGAGGATCGGCAGGGGGCCCTCGGCGGGGTGGAGGAAGCGCTCGAGCGCCGCGAAGACCTCGGCCGCCGGCCGCCCCTCGCGGGCCAGCTTGGCGTCCGAGATGTGGTGCACCTGCTCGGATGCGCCCACGGGGATGGTGTTCTTGACCAGGGCCTCAAAAGTGTCTTCGGGCGCGCCCGAGAAGCGGCCGCCGCGCAGGCGGACCGCCGCCACCTCGATGACCTCGTCGAGGAAGGGGTCCAGGCCGGTGGTCTCGGTGTCGAGCACCACGCAGTCGACCCCGTCGAGCACCGGCGCCAGCGGGTCGCCGGCGGCCACGCTGGGCCCGTGCAGCAGGTCGCCGAGCAGCAGGCCCGCCGGGCGCAGCGCCGCGCGCAGCTGCTTGAGCTTCACCGGACCGACGCCCTTGACCAGCGCGCGGGCCACCCGTTGGGCGGCCGGCTCGTCGGTCGGATCGACGACGAGGCGGGCGAGGGCGAGGGCGTCCTTCACCTCGGCCCGGCGGAAGAAGCGCAGGTCTTCGACGGTGGTGACCGGCACCCCGGCGGCGGCGAGCGCCTCGGATACGGCGCGCAGGCCGATGTTGGTGCGGCTGAGCACCGCGACCTCGCGCGGGGGGAGCTGCTCGCGCTCGATCACGACCTGGGCGGAGCGGGCGATCCACCGGGCCTCGGCCAGCAGGCCCGGGAAGCTGCGCAGCGCCGGTCGGCGGCCGCTCGGGCGGTCGGCGGGGGAGGCGGGGAAGCTGTGCCGCTGGGCGAAGCCCTCGGCGAGGCGGTCGGCCGCGCGCAGGATGGCCGGGCTGCAGCGGAAGCTGGTGGTCAGCGAGAGCCGCTGCAGCGCGCCAAAGTCGGCCTCGACCTGGTGCAGCAGCACGGCGGGGTCGC
>JBJONS010000692.1:0-4552 GCA_046051725.1 Pseudomonadota bacterium
GCCCGGCGCACCCCCGCCCGGCGGGCCCCCGCCCGCGCCGCTGGGGCCCCCACGCCCGGTGGTCCTCGCCCCCGACCCCGGCGCGGCGGGCCCCCTGGCGCTGGCCGCCGCGATGGGCGCGCCGATCCAGCGCTGGGGCGGCGCCTGGCCGCCGCCGGCGCCGGGCACCGTCTGGCTGCTCTGGTGGGCGGACGCCGACCCCAAGGCTCCGCTGCCCCTGCCCGAGAACAACGTCCCACGCGCCGACATGCCGCTCATCGTGCTGCCGCCCGGCGCGGTGGACGCCCAGGGCTGGCGCCCGCTGGCCAAGGCCCGGATCTCGGTGATCGACCCGCGGGCCACGCTGTGGGCGTGGGACGGCCCGGCCGCCCACGCCGGCCCGCAGGCCCTCGCCCTCGCCGCCGCCGAGGCCGTGGCCCGCCACTTCGGGCTGCCCCTGCGGCCGACACCCAGCCCAGAGCCCCTGCCGCCCGGCCTCGCCGGCGCCACCGGGGCCGCGACCGACCCGGCCGCGGCCGACCCCCGCCTGCGCCGGGGCGCCCCCCGGGCCGTCGATCCCGACGTGGCTGTGCGCCTCGCCGCCGCGGCCCAGGCGCCCAGCGCCGCGCTCGCCGCCGACCCCGAGCCGCTGGTGCGGGCCCGGGCCGCGCGCCTGCTCGACGACGACAGCGTGCTGGAAGGCCTCCTGCGCGACCCCTCCAGCGTGGTCCGGGTGGTCGCGGCCCAGCGCCTGACCGAGCGGGCCGGCCGCTCCCCCGCCGCCCGGGCCGCCCTGCGCGGGGCCGCCGCGAACCCCGACGCCTACGTGCGGTGGAAGGCGGCGACCGGCATGGCGGGCGACCGCGAGGCCCTCGACCTGCTCATCGGCCTGCTCGCCGACGCTGACATCGACGTGCGGCGCGAGGCCGCCGCCGCGCTCGGCCGCCCGCCCGCCGACCCCGCCGGCCAGGCCCGGGCGCTCGGCGCCCTGCTCGGCGCGGCCGCCGACCCCAACAGCTTCGTGCGCCGCCGGGTGGCCGAGGCGCTCGGCGGCCACCGAGACCCGCGGGCCTTCGCCGCCCTGCAGCAGCTCGCCGCCGACCCGACCAGCCTGGTCGCCGAGGCCGCGTCGATGGCCGGCGCCCGCCTGGGTCTGGGCCTGCCCCGCCCCACGCCCTACGCCCCGCCGGCGCGGCCCACCGACGCGGCCAGCGCCGCCGCGGCCCTCGCCACAGCGGACGCGACCCGCCAAAAAGACCTCTGCGGGCAGATCGCCGGAGAGGCCTGGGCCCGCCCCCTTCTGCTGCCGCTGCTGTCCTCGTCCGACTCTGAGGTCCGCAAGGCGGCGGTCGACGCGCTGGGCCGCGATCCCGAGGCCGGCGCCGCCCTGCACGGAGCCCTGGCCGACCTCGACCCCGACGTGCGGATCACCGCGCTGGTGGGCATCGCCGCGCAGCCCCCTACCGACGCGGACGCGCTGCTCGCCGCGCTGCGGGGGCCCCTGGCCGCGCCCGACGCCGAAGAGCGCCTGCGCGCCGCCGAGGCCCTGGCCGCCGCCGCCCGCGCGCCAGCCAGCCCGGCGGTCGAGGCGGCCCTGGCCGCGCTGGCCGTCGACCCTGACGAGCGGACCCGCGCGGCCGCCGTGGGCGCGCGGCCGGGCCTGCTGGCGCCGGGCGAGGCCGCGGTCGTGGTGCTGCGCGCCGCCGCCGCCGCGGGGGGCGCGCCGCCGGCCGGCCAGAGCCTGGTCGACGCCGCCCGGCCCGGGGCTGACCCCGCCCTGGCGGCGTGGGCCCACCAGGTGATCCAGGTCGAGGATGACCTTCTGCACGTCGTCTTCTCGTGGACCACCGCCGAGAGCCGCCCGCTCAGCCACCGGGTGCTGCGCCCGCTGGCGCCGCGGCCCTACGGCCAGCCCAACCGGGGCTGAGCCGGCCTGCGGGCCTCCGCCCCGGGGGCGGGCTCCCCCCCGTGGGGCGCCCGCCGCGCCCTCCGCTGCGCTAGAGTCTCCCCATGCCGCCGCTGCCCCCGAGCCTCGCGCCCCCCCTCCCGCACGCCAGCGGGCCGGCCCTCCCCCGGCACCCGTCGCTGGCGGCCTGCATGGCGGCCATCCGGCATCCGGCCCTCTACAAGAACTTCATGGTGCACATCTTCGTGATGTTGCCCGCCGCGATGGTGATGTGCTGGATCGGCCTGCGGGTCGACGCCGCGCTCGGCCTCGCGCCTCTGCTCAGCCCGGCCGCGCGGGTGCCGCTGGGCCTCAGCCTCATCGGCCTCGGCGGCCTGTGGGTCTGGTACGTCTACGGCTTCTTGTTTTTGGCCGGGGGCGGCTCGCCGGGCAGCCACGTCGACGGCGGCCCGACCACCATGGTCGACACCGGCCCCTACACCGCGATCCGCCACCCGAGCGTGCTCGGCAAGCTCGCCGGGGTCACCGGCCTCGGCTTGGCCTTCGGCAGCACCACCTTCCTCGCGGCCTTCGTGCCGATCTTGGTGGTCTACTCGGTCGTCACCAACCGCCTCCTCCAAGAGCGGTTCTGCGACCAGCGTTTTGGCGAGCGCTACGACCGCTACCGCGCCCGGGTGCCGATGCTCATCCCCCGACCCGCCGGGCTGGCCCGCTGGGCGCGGGGCGAGCCCGCCCTGCCCGACGAGGCGCCGCCGATCGCCGCGACCGCCCACCCGCCCGGCATCTGGGGCGAGCTGCGCTGGTACCTGCTCGGCCTCGGGCTGCTGGTGGGCACCTTCTCGCTGATCTGGGCCCTGGTCGGATAGCCGGCCCGCCGCCCCCTCCGCCCGCGAGCGCCCATGTCCGCACCGGCCCCGGCTCCCCGCCCCGCTGGCGACTCCGCCGACCTCATCGTCGTGGGCGCAGGCCACGCCGGCGCCGAGGCCGCGCTGGCCGCCGCCCGCCTCGGCCTGCAGGTCACGGTGGTCACCCTCTCGGCCCGCCACGCCGGCCGGCTGTCGTGCAACCCGGCCGTGGGCGGCCTGGCCAAGGGGCACCTCGTTCGCGAGATTGACGCGTTGGGCGGCATGATGGCGATGGCCGCCGACGAGGCCTGCGTGCAGCACCGCCGGCTGAACACCCGCAAGGGCCTCGCGGTGCAGGCCAGCCGGGCCCAGGTCGACATCGACCTCTACCCGACGGTGGTCCAGCGGCACCTCTGGTCGGCGCCCGGGGTGTCCTTGGCCGAGGGCGAGGCTGCCGAGGTGCTGACCGAGGGGGGTCGGGTCTGCGGCCTGCGCCTCGCCTCGGGGCGCCGCCTGCACGCGCCAGCGGTGGTGTTGACCACCGGCACCTTCCTCGGCGGGGTGCTGCACTGCGGCGACGCGCGCCAGCCCGGCGGCCGGGTCGGCGACGCGCCGGCCACCGCGCTGTCGGGCAGCCTCGCCGCCCTCGGCCTGCGCCTGGGGCGCCTCAAGACCGGGACCCCGCCCCGCGTGCACAAAGACAGCGTCGACTGGCACCTGCTCGAGCGCCAAGACGAGACCGAGCCCGACGGGCGCTTCTCGTTCACCCCGGTCGAGCGGGCGCTGCCGCCGATCGACTGCTTCATCACCTGGACCGACGAGGCGGTGCACGCCGCGATCCGCGCCGCGCTGCACCGCTCGCCGCTGCACACCGGGGCGATCGTCGGCCGCGGGCCGCGCTACTGCCCGAGCGTCGAAGACAAGGTGGTCCGCTTCGCCGACAAAGACCGCCACCAGATCTTTTTGGAGCCCGAGGGCCACCAGAGCCCGCGGGTCTACCTCAACGGCTTCTCGACCAGCCTGCCCGCCGAACTCCAAGAGGACCTCGTGCGCGCCATCCCCGGCCTGTCCCGCGCGCAGGTGCTCCAGCACGGCTACGCCGTCGAGTACGACTTCTCTGATCCGCGCGACCTCGACCACGGGCTGCAGCACAAGGGCGTGCCAGGGCTCTTCCTCGCCGGTCAGATCAACGGCACCAGCGGCTACGAAGAGGCGGCGGCCCAGGGCCTGGTCGCCGGCGCCAGCGCCGCGCGCGGCGCCCCCCTCGCGCTGGGCCGGGATGAGGCCTACATCGGCGTGCTGGTCGATGATCTGGTCACGCGCGGCGTGGGCGGCGAGCCCTACCGCATGTTCAGCAGCCGGGCCGAGCACCGCCTGCTGCTGCGCGAAGACAACGCCGACCGGCGCCTGATGCCCAAGGCGCAGGCGCTCGGCTTGCTCTCTGCCGAGGCCTGGGCCCGGTTCTCGGCCAAGCAGCACGAGATCGACGCGGCCACCGCCTGGTGCAGCGACCGGGCCCTGCTGCCCGAGCCGGCCACCCTCGCCGCGCTGGCCGGCCTGGGCCTCGCGCCGATCAAGAACAAGCTGAGCGTCGCGCAGCTCCTCGCCCGCCCCGAGGTCGGCTGGGCAGAGGTCGGGGCCCTGTGCGCTGACGCGCCCGCGCTCTCCCCCGCGGTCGAAGAGCAGGTGCTCACCGATCTGAAGTACGCCGGCTACCTCGGCCGCGAGCGCTGGCGCGCCGACCGCCGCGCCCGCCTCGACGCCTGGCGCCTGCCCGCCGGCTTCGAGTTCCGCCACCCTGGCCTGAGCCGCGAGGTCAGCG
>JBJONS010000693.1:0-10336 GCA_046051725.1 Pseudomonadota bacterium
CTGAGGCGAGTCGATGTAGAGCTTCCAGTCTCCCATTGGTTTATACATCCCGGCGAACGAAGCCGGGCCCCATTGAAGCGGCAGCTTGAGCTGAACCAAAATAGTGTAGACCAAGCACACCCCGCCGAACGCCGCCCAGCCCCGCCCAAGCCGCAGACCGCACCGCCGCCCACGCGCCCGCCACCCGCGCGGCCCCACGCCCGGCGAAGGTCAACCTCCAGCTCAGGTGGTCCAAGCCCACCCCGCGCGCGACTCAACCTCCAGATCCGGTGGTCCAAGACCACCCCGCGCGCAGGTCAATCTCCAGCTCCGGTGGTCGGCGACCACCCCACCCGCAGGTCGACCTCCAGATCGGGTGGTCCGAGACCACCCCGCGCGCAGGTCAACCTCCAGCCCGCGCGCCGCCTGCGCGCGCGATGCGGGCGGCGGCGCCGCTGCGCGAACCCGTCTACCCAAACGACGGGAGCAGCGCGCCCGCGCACGGTCGTCCCCCAGTGGTGGCCCGCCGATCTCCTCGCTACATGGCCGCGGCTCAGGCGCTGCGGCTGCGCCCGCCCTGTGGCGCACCCCTGCCGACCGCCGCCATCCCCGCGCACCTGGTCGGGCAGCCGACCTCGAAGAGGCCCCGATGGGACGCAAGACCGACGCCCTGGAGCGCATCGCCACGGCGCTGGAGCGCATCGCCGCCGCGCTGGAGCGGCCGCCCGCGGCTGGCGTCGAGGCGCCCGCGGCGCCGGCCCCGCAGAGCCTGCGCGCCGAGCCCGCGCCGGCCGCCGCCGCGCTGAGCACGCGCGTCGAGGCGGCGCCGGGGGCCGCGCCCCCGCCCGCCGGCGCGCTCCCCGGGGGGGAAGAGGCCCCTGCGGCGCCGGTCGCGCCGCCGATGGGCGACCGCGCCGACGTCCTCCGCGCCTACCTCGAGCGCCACCAGATCTCGATCAAGAAGGAGCGGGCCCCGGCCCCGATCGACGAGACCCTGCTGCCCATCGCGCGGCTGATGGGGAACCACCACGCCACGGTCAAGCCCGTGATCGACGCGCTGAAGCGCGCGAACACCACGGGGGGCCCGTACACCATCGTGCTTCGCGAGCAGCCGCCGGTCGTGGTGACCAACTGCGTCCAGCTCGCCCACCAGCTCCACGCCCTCGCGCTCGTCGAGGCCTTCAAGTACCACAAGGCCCCGGCCTACACCCTGACCTTGTCCCCGAGCCGCCTGCCCGAGGCGATCAACTTCATCACCGGCGGCTGGCTTGAGCTGTACGTGCGCGGCGTGGTGCAGCGGGCGGTGGCCAGCGCGCGACCCGGGGCGTCGCACAGCCTGCTCGAGAACCCGCAGGTCTCGCTCCCCACCGGCGAAGACTTTGAGCTCGATCTGTTGCTCGAGGTCGAAGGCGAGGTGTGGTGGATCGAGGCCAAGTCCGGCGCCTACCAGAAGCACATCGCCAAGTACAAGCGCGTGGGGCGCATGTTGGGGCTGCCCGCCGAACGCTGCACCCTCGTGCTCTGCGAGGCCAACGCCGAGCTCTGCGCCAGCCTCTCGGGCCTGTTCGGGATGCGGGTGGTCGGCGTGGCCGACATCGCCGCCGCCCTGACCGAGGGCATGCGCGCGCGGGCTTGAGCGGGCCAGCACCCGTGGCTGTCCCGTGTGCGTCCAGCGCGTCAGCCCCGCGCGCGCCGCCGCTGATCTGGCCGGCACGGGCAGGGGCGCCGCCCGACGGCGCGCCCGCCGGCGCCGCACCGGAACGGAGCCAAGGCAACCGCGGCCCGGCGCGGATCGGGGCGCGCGCGGGGGCGGGCAGCTGGCCCCCAGGGTCCGCGGCGCTTGGGCACGGGGCCCGCTGGAATTGTGGGCCGGTGCGGCGCCGCGCGGCCCGGAGGTGGTTAGCCGGGCGGCGCCCCGACCAGGGGGCTGGAGGTCGGCGTGGCGAAGGAGAAGGCGACGGGCGGGCAGCGTGGGGGTAGAGTCGCGGTCCCGCCGGGCGTGGGGCTTCAACTGAGCAAGATTCTCGTTGTGGGACTGCTGCCCATTGGGCTTGCGGTCCGGTTCGCCTGGGGCGACCTGCTCAGCGGGCTGTTCGTCGGCATAGCGGTGGTGTTCTACGTTGCGGCCTCATTTGGATTGTGGGCCCGAGCACGTGCCCGACTTGCCGCCGACCAGCACGCGGCCGACGGGGCCCCGAGCGCCGACATCGCGCGCGCCCTCGGCGACGTGGGCCTGCTCGCGCCTGAACACGCACGCACGCTGCGGGTCCACCCCGCCGAGGCGCTCCGGCTCTGCCCCCAGCTCGTCAGCGAGGCGGTCCAGCTCGGTTGGCTGCAGCACGTGCAGGCCCTGTTGATCTCGCTGGGCCTAGTCGGCACCTTCGTCGGTCTGTCCATGGGCCTGCAGGAGGCCGTACCCTGCATTGACCCGCAGAGCCGTGGCTTCACCGACTGCGTGGAAGACGCCGTCGCAAAGACCGGCGACGACCTCGCCGCGCTCAGCGACGCCGAGAAAGAGGGCGCAGCGATGCGGGCGGGCATGTCCGAACTGCTCGACGGCGCAAAGCTCGCGTTCAGCAAGTCGATCGCCGGCGTCGGCCTGGGCATCATCTACCTGTTCGCGCTGCGCTGGATCGAGGCCGAGCTTCGCCGCACGCGGCGCGCCTTCGTGCTGCGCGAGCTCAGGGCCTACGCCGTGTTCACCGATGTTGATCGCATGACCGCGAAGCTTGTCGAGGGCATGTCGGGGCAGAAGGCGCTGGCCGAGGGCGCCGAAAAGCTCGGTTCAGCCGCGAGGGGCATTCAGGACGCGGTGGCGCCCCTTCAGGGGGTCGCGACCAACCTCCAGAGCGTCAGCGCCGACGCCATCGGCGTCAAGGTCGGCGAGGCGGTGCGGATGGCGGTCATCCAAGAGCTGAAGCCAACCCTGGCTGGCATCAACCAGCAGCTGGTCGCGGTGAAGGCTCTCGTCGAGCAGGTCCAGCAATACAAGGTCGAGAACGACCGGGTGGTGACGGCGCGCCTCCAAGAGCTGACCACGCAGCTGAGGGATGAGGTCCTGACGCCGATGAGCGCCGAGGTCCAGCGGGGCTCTGAGCAGACCCGGCGCGCGGCAGAGGCGATGAACGCACTTCAGCCCGTTCTCAATGATGCTGCAGCGGCGACGCGGAAGGCCACTCTGCAGTCCGAATTGCTCACGAAGAATCTCGTCACCTTTCAGAAGGAGACCATGGCTGGGCTGCAGGCCCACGCCGAGCAGCAGTCCCGCACGCTGATCCAAGCCGGTGACTCGATCCAGGCCGCCGTCGAAGCTGCGGTGCACGGCCTGAAGGAACAAGAGAGCGCCTTTAAGTCGGCGGCCCGGCAAGCTGAGCAGACCTTCGTTGCGCAGACCCTCGCCGTGGACCGGGCCGGCAAGGCGTCGGCCGAGGCCATCACGAACGCCGGCAACGCCGCGAGCGAGGTGCTCAAGAAGGTGCAGGACGAGCTGGTGGTGGGCATCAACGCGCAGATCGAAGAGCTCGGTCGCCTGCTGCGGGGCCTCAAAGAGCTCTCGTCGACCTTCGCGGTCACAGATCAGGGCCAGCGCGACGCGCTGCTCGGGCTCGCCGAGCGCACCGCCGCGTCGCTCACGCTGCTCACCAAGCTCAGCCGCGAGATCCACGGCGTGGCCGAGTCGGCGCACGCCGAGCGGAACGGCCTCAAGAAGCTCGTCGATGAGCTGATGCAGCAGCACGGGAAGCTCCTCCAGTCCGAGTCGCTGGCCCTCAGCCAAGCGGTCACAGCGCTGCTCGGCGTGGTGAACGCGGCAGAGCAGCAGGCGCGCCAGGCCGCGGCTCTGGGAGGCCGGACGGCCGCGCCCGTCCGCCCCCCGTCCCCCGGGGTCAAGGGCGGCCCCCATGGCTGAGCGAGCTCCGGTGAATTGGCTGCGCACTGCGCCCAGCGAGACGCCGCTGGCCCAGCTCGCCCGTCGCCTCAGCGAACAGAGCGGCGCGGGCGGCGCGGCCCCGGTGGGCTCTGCTGCCCCGCCGCCCGAGCGGAGCGCCCGAGAGGTGTGGGCGTTGGCGAAGCAGGGAGCGGCGCCCGCGACCGACCGCTGGCGGCTGTGGCAGGATGAGGCGTTTTGGGCCGGGGGTGCACCAGATCCCACCGGTCGCCGACTGATCGGGCTGGAGGCGCACGAGCACCTCTGCCCAGAGCTGATGTGGTTCTTCAACCAGCCGGGCGCGGGGCTGGCGCCCACCCTCCGCGTGCTGTTGTCATCGAGCCCGTGGTGCCTCCCGCTGATCGATCCGGCAGAGCTGGGAAGGGCGGCGGCGACTGAGGCCATGCCGCCCCGAGAGCTGCTGCGCCAATGGGGGGCGGGCCCGTCGGCGCCCGGGCACATGGCGGCGGCCATCGAGCACTATGCCAAGCTGCTCTGTGCGCGGGTCACCAGCGACCATGGTGCAGGCCTGCTGTCCGAGAGCGCGGTCGATGCGCAGCTCTACGCGGCGCTGTGCGGTGAGTCCATGGCCGCTCCGCGGTGGACGACCGAGCCTGGGCAGCTGACACCGGCCGAGCGCGGCGCGGTCGACGCGATGATGAAGGCGGTGCCACCGGCCATGTGGGGCATGCTGCTCAAGACCCGCGGTCTGCTGCTGGATTGGCAACAAACGCGGGCCGAGGAGATCGGGCCCAAGGGCGTCGCGGCCATTGACCGCCTTCATGGCTTCACTGCATCAGACCAGCTTCTGCGGTCAGCAGAGGTGATCGCCGGTCGAGAGTACACCTTTGTGCAAGCGGTCTGGGACCGTCAGCGCAACAAGGAGCAGATCAGCTCGGGTGACCGCGACACGGCGAACATCCTCAAGCGCGTGGGCTTCTTCATGAACTACGCCAGCTCCATCCGGGCCTGCGCCTTGGTCGGCGATCGGGACGGGGCGGGCCAAGGCCGGCCTGGGCATCCGCCGGTGATCCGCCCCTCGTCTATCGGGTCCGGTCGGGTGGGTGATCGCATCGTGCTGCGCTTCAAGAACCACGAGCTGCTCGTCAAGTTGAGCGGCCGCGACCAACCTGGGGATCCGATCATCCGGTGCTTTCAACCGAGAGCGCCCGCGAGCGCAAGCACGGGGCTGGCGATCGACCTGCAGCTGTGGGCGAAGCGGGTGCAACGCATCGCAGACGACCAAACCCCAGAGGGTGAGCTCCCCAACCGGGGCTGGACCATGGCGGGCCAGGCGTGGCAGCCCGACCTCATGCGTGGGCTCGCACGTGAAGGGCTCTTGCCCGACGCCGGGCTCGGCTTGGTCCGCGGGACGCCGAGCTGGCACCAAAGCAGATCCATGGAGCTCATCGAACAGCTTCGGCGGGGCGCATGACCGACCAAGACCTCGCCGAGTACGAGCGCCTCGTGCGGCGCATCCGCGGCTACAACGACGTGTGGCACGGTCTGCGCGACGGTGCCCTTGGCGACGACGTCGACCTCAGCGCGGCCCAGAAGATCGCGCGCGCCGGTAAGGGTCTACTTCAGGCCGAGCTGCTGCGACGCTTCCCCGCGCTCGTCTACCTCGTCGATGACACCAAGCCGGGCAGCCCCGAGCCGCTGTTCGGGGTGCAGCTGTGGCGACGGGTGGGGAGGCACGACGACGCGTGCCACCTCCCGGTTCGGGTCGCGCGAGAGAACCTGACGGTGGACGAAATCCACGCGGCCCTCGCCCGGGCCACCCTCCCCCCTCCGCCTGCAGGAGCCCCCCGATGAGCGCCGACCATGATGACGGGCTGGAGGAGCACGCCGACGAGTCCCCCTGGATCTCGTTCTCGGATGCGATGTCGGCCTTGCTGTTCATCTTCATCACGACGACGTTTTGGTTCATGATCCAGCTGCAAGAGATCCGCGCCAAGCTCAGCCGCCAGGCCGACGAGCAGGAGCAGCAGCTCAAGCGCCTCACCGGCGCCGACAAGGCGGCCGACGCGCTGCTCCAAGACGTCAAGCTCTGCTTGGGCGAGGCGGAGGACGGCGAGCTGCGCATCAAGCCCGTGGTCGACGAGGCCTCGCGCACGCTGTCGGTGTACCTCGAGCCGCAGCCCGGCGTGGTCGGCGAGTGGTTCACCGTCTGCAGCGCGGCGGCCACCCCCGACGCGGTGCGCGCGCTCGAGACCATGCGCGGCTGCCTCGCCCGCGAGGTGCCCACCCTGGCCGAGACCTACGGCGTGAAGCTCACCCTCGAGGGGCACACCGACGCCCGCACGACAGGCGGGGCCTGCGCGGCGCGCTTCCCCTCGAACTGGGAGCTCTCGGGGGCCCGGGCCGGAGCCGCGCTGCGCCGCCTGCTCTGCGAGGACGGCCGTTGCAGCGGCGACGAGGACGCCCAGGCCGGCGTGCTGCGCGGGCTGGCCCAAGACAGCGCAAAGCTGCAGGTGGTCGCGGCGGGGCGGGCCGACGCGGTGCCGGCCTGGGCCGCCCTCTGCGACCCCGCCTGGCCCGGCGCGGCCGTCGACCCGGCCCTCGACGCCGCGGTCTGCGCCGCCCTGACCGGCGGCGGGGCGCAGAGCCGCGCCGAGGCCGCCGCCCTGATCGAGGCCGCCCGGGGCGCCGGCGCCGGTGCGCCCATGACGACCGACGAGGCGGTGATCTGGTGGGCGAACGCCGCGCCCTGCCTCGCCCCGAAGGCGGGCCCCGCGCCCAAGGCCAAGGGGCGCGCGAAGGGGCGCGCCTCCGCCAGCGCCGTCGACGACGCGGGTTCGACCCGCGGGTGCGAGGAGCGCCTGGGCCGCCTGCGCCGCGTCGACCTGCGGGTGGACCTCAAGCCCCGCGCCACGGCACTGGTCGGGGCGGCCGCGCCCGTCCGCTGAGCCGCCGACCGCCCCGGCGTTGACCCCGCGCCCAAGGCGGGGCGGCGCCGGGCAGAGGCGGCCGCCGCTGCTGCGTTCCAGGCGCGTTCCCGCGCGGGCAGGCGAGCTCGGGCGCCCCCGGCGCTGGCGCGCCGGTCGCGCGCCCCCTGGGGTTCGCCGCTGCGCGGCTCCGTCGCCTGCGGCGACCGGCTGCGCCGCCCCGGGGCCCGCTGGCGCGCGCGAGGCGGGCGGCGAGGGGGCTTGGTGTCGGGCGACCGGCCAAGGCCTCGGGCGCGCCGCGCCGATTGCATGGTCAGCCGGCGACTGTCTGCACCTGAGCAGCACCTGGGCGTCAGCTTCATTGCCCTCCGGCTGCCTTATCGAGGGCGACTACCGCAGGGTCATCAGCCCACAGAAGGCAGAACTCGTCGCCAAGCCGCTCCAGCACAGCGAGCCGCGCGGTGCCGGCGAAGGGCTGGTCGGCGGCGCAGCGGCAGAGCAACTCGTCGCTGTTCCGGTCGCTCACGTCTGGATCGGAACTCAAGACGCCTTCACAGAGCTCCAAGATCTGCCGCCGCACCTCGGCCCGCTCATTGCGCAGGCTCTCGCGGTGGAGCCCGCAGGTGGCCACCGTCGCGGCGCCCCGCCGGCTGCCTCCCTGTGCCACGAGCTGGCCGCTGCCGGTGAGCGCGAGGTGAGCAAGGGGGTCGTTTTCGCCGAAGGGGTGCAAAAGCAGCGGCGTGACCGTTGTACCCCGCTGCGGTACCGGGTGCGGGTCTTCTTCGACCGGGTACAGGCAGCGCTTCCAGGCCACGTTGCAGCGCTCGCAGCTGATGAGCCAGTTCTCCCAATCGTAGGCCAACCACCAATAGCCGGTCGGGTGTAGCGTGGGCGTCACACGGCTGCGCGGCTCGAGGTTTGTAAGGTGCTCTTGCTCTGCCCCGGGGGTGTGCAGCCATTGCACCTCGGCCTTGGGCGCGTGGTGCTCGACGTGGCTCGGCGCGTTCAACAGCCGGGCCTCGCAGTAGCCGCACTTGTTGTGCTGGGCCTCGGTCAGCGTGGCCTTGTAGCCCTGCCAGATCTCGGGCAGTGCCTTGCCCCACGCGCCCGCGCGCTCGAGGTCGGCGATGTCGGCCGCGTGCCGCGTGTCAAAGTCCTCCGGCTTCGCCGGCCGCGGGTAGCGGATCACGCGCCACCCTTGGGCCGCTCCCGCAGCCGGGCGAGGGCCCGTTGGCGCGCCGCTTCGCGCTGGTCTGGGCTCATTGCGTGCACCTCTTCGCGCAGCACCTCGGCCACCGCGCGTTGGGCGATCTGCTCCAGCGGCCCGGGGTCGCGCTGGCCGAGGCGGGGGGCGAGCTGCTCGGCCAACGCGCGGGCCTCGTCGCCCTCCGGTGCGATCTGCAGCAGGGCCCGCTGCTTGTCGAGCAGGCGCAAGGTGTCGCGATCAACGATGCTGGGCAGGCCGAAGACTGGCCCGGTCAGCAGGTCGGCGGCGTTCGTGCCCCCGCTGAGGTCGACCGGCTCCGTCGTCAGCCCGTCGCCCACGCGCCTGAGCACCACCACCTCGTCGCCGCGGGCGCCGAGCACGGTCATCGGGTTGTGGGTGGTCACGAAGAAGCTGAGCGCGGGGAAGGTCTCGCGCAGCGCTTCGACCAGCCCCCACTGCCACCGCGGGTGCAAGTGCAGGTCCAGCTCGTCGATGAGCACCAGCCCGGTCATGCGCCGCGCGAAGTCTGCGGTGAGCGGGCGCTTGGCCCGGCGCTCACGCTCGGCCCACCGGGCGATCAGGTCGAGCAGCCAGCCCGCGGTGGTCAGGTAGCCGTCCGAGACGGCCTCCAGCGGCACCTTGACGCCACGCTCGGTGACATGCACGCCATTGGCATCCACCTCGATGCTCTGTACTTCGGGTAATACCGACGCAAGTAAGTCAAGAACTGCCTGATAGAACTCGCCCTCTGTTGCCTCGGCGTCGAGCATGCGCAGGCGCTGCATCCGCATCCAAGTTACGGCATGGATAAGCTCGGTCTTGTGGGCGAAGAGCGTTGCCAGCGTTGCCGCCGGGGTGGGCTCTGGTTCGGCGAGCATGCTCCCGAGTACCGTGCCGCGGCGAGCGCCGTACCCGACCACAAAGATGTCCGGTGCGGTGAAGTCAGATACACGCCCCGAGGCATTGATCACTGCTTGCGTAGGCGGCCGTCCGTGTAGCTGCAACTCGACGGACGCATGGGGGCATCCTGTCCGAATCAACGGCCCATCGAAGGTCGCGACCAGGGCCTGGCCAGCGTTCGCGCCGGCCAACGCGAGGGCGATGGAGCGTAGCACGGTGGTCTTGCCGCTGGCGTTCTCGCCGATCAGGAAGGTCCACTGGCCCCGCTCGGTGCTCGCGCTCCGGGTCAGCCGCAAGCTACGAATACCGCGCAGATCGGTGATCTCGATTGACGCGAGCTGCACCGGCTCGACGCTAGGGGCGGGCGCCTCGGCCAAGGCGTCGGTGCGGGAAGGGGGGCAAGGCAGGTCGAGCGCCTCGGCGACGCGAGGGTCCTGCAGCGTCGTGTGGCGGCGGGCGAGGCGGTCCGCCAGCGCGCGGCGCAGATTCGGCGCGGGGTGGTCGTGGCCTTCGAGCAGGGTGAGAAGGAGCGGCTCGGCGGCTTCGGGGGGCCACCGTTCGAGGGTTACGTAGAGGTAGAAGTCTAGGCGGGCGCTGTTTCGGAGAAGCGCGCGTCCGAGTAGCGCGGCGGTGTCCGCCACCGGTCCGGGCCCAAGCGCTACGTTCATTACGACGGCGTAACAGCGGAGCTCGTGGTTCTCTATGTCAGTGGCGTTGAAGGGTGCATACGGCTGATCTATCTGGTGGGAGGCGGCGAAGCTCGCGAGGACCGACAAAAGGCCATGGGCGCCGCCCGTCGCGAGCTGCAGAGCATCCTCGTACGGGAAGGGATACCGCAAGCTAGTGCGGTTGTGGCGCCGATGAACGTCGTCTTCCAACTCTCCAACAGTGCCTATCAGCCCTAGCCAGCTCTTTGTGTCGAGCATCGTGTATAATCTATGCGGAACGGATGCCAGTCCGGGTGCGCGAACTCGTCGTGAGACCCAGTCTTTGACGAACTCTGTCGAGGCCCCCTCCTGCTGGGCGTAGGCCAATATCAACCAGTCTCCGATTCCTGCCTCTTGCATCAGCATTGCGCGCTGAAGCAAGGATGCTCTGTTCTCGCCAGACCGGTGCGGTAGGCCTGGGCTCGGATGTTCCTCGTCTTCCCACGTCAGTCCTGGGATCCACGGTGGACACCCATGATCGACCAGAGAGGCGTCGGGCAGGCCCGTTGATGGCGTCAGCCAGTCGACCTCATTGATTCCGGAGTTGCGCCACCGGGCCTCTGCTGTGCGCCAATCCGCCCTTGTCCCGAGATTTGAGGTCCGAGCTGTATGGATTAGCGCTTCGGGGGTGCCGGACCAGCACAGCACGGCACCGAGGGGCCAGGGCGTGCCGAACGGCAGCTCCGCCATCGCCGGTCGCTCCGCCCAGCGATCCACGAGCATCGCGACG
>JBJONS010000694.1:0-3576 GCA_046051725.1 Pseudomonadota bacterium
AGGGCGCGGTGCAGGGGGCCCGGCGCCGGCAGCACGCCGCGCCCCTGCGCCGACAGGGCGTCCAGCGCGGCCCGCACGGCCGAGAACAGCGCGGCCGGGGGCAAGCCCCGCTCGGGCCACTGCACGATCAGCCGGGCGGTGATCGCGCCGGCCAGGGGCTCGAGGCCGCCGGCCGGATCGGCGCCGACCACCCAAGCGGGCGCGCCGACGTCGAGGCCCAGCTCGCGGGCCCAGACCCCCTCGTCGACCGGATCATCGGCGCTGAGCTGATCATCGCCGCGCCCTGACTCCCACGGCCCCGCACCCGCGAGCAGCACAAAGGGGTTGAGCTCGGCCTGCAGGTGGCTCAGGCCCGGCACGCCGCGCAGCAGCTCGGTGAAGACCGAGCTGCCCCCACGGCTGCTGCTCGCGATGAGGACGACGTCCTTGACGTCATCGAGAGCGACCGGCTCGCCCCGCAGCGGCGCGAGGGCCTGCAGCGCCGCCCGGGCGGCGTCGAGGGTCGGCCGCGGGTCGGCCAGCGCAGCCCTCACCCCCGGCCCCGGGCCGCGGCCTGCTGCCAGAGCCAGGCCCGCCGCCGCCAGCGCCGCCAGTGGTTCTGGTCGGTCTGCACGGCGCGCAGCTCGACCCGCAGGCGGCCCCGCAGCTCGCCGAGCGCAGACGAGAGCTGATCGGCGGGACCGACGACGTAGCCGTCGTCCTCGGGGTCGATGGGGTAGCCGAGCGCCTGCATCTCGGGCCCGGCGACCGCGGCGATGCGGGCGGCGTCGCGGCGGCTCAGGCGCTTGCGCCACTTGCCGCTGTTTCCGGCGATGACGTCCTTGTCGTTGTTCTTCCACGAGCCCGACAGGCTCACGATGGTGCTCGCCTCGGGCGTCTCGCGGTGGCGCAGCACCGCGCCGTCCCAGGGCGCGCCGAGGAAGGCGAGCAGCGCCCGCAGCCGCTCTTCGGGCGCGGCGGTCAGCGCCTCGTAGGGCAGCAGGTGCACGGCGTCGGGGTGGCGCGCCTGCAGCTGCAGCCCGAGCCGCTGCTGGCGGGCCCAGAGCGCGCCGACCTGCATCGGGTCCTTGGGGTTGAACACGCTGTCGAGGCTGCTCACCGCGACGTCGCGGGGGTCGCGCACCAGCCAGATGAAGCGGGCCCGGGGCCGCGCGCGCAGCACCCGCTCGGCCTCGTGGATCATGAAGGTCGACTTGCAGCCCCAGCGGGGCTTTCCCGCGTGGGCCGCCGAGGCGTCGTAGAGCGCAAAACCCAGGCCCAGCAGGTCGGGCGGGTCAGCGGCCGCGGCCAGCGCCTCTGGATCGGGCCGCAGCGGCCAGGGGTGGATGTGGCGCTCCACCAAGCCCACCACCAAGCCGGCCAAGCGGCGCAGGGTCGCTGGCGCGCCCGGCGGTCCAGCGGCGGCCTCGAGCGGCCCGAGCAGGTGCATCACGTGCGGCGGATGCGGCACGTGCAGGCCAGGGTGGGCGTTGAGCATGAGCCGCAGCAGGTTGCTCCCGCTGCGCTCGGTCCCGATGATGAAGAAGGGGTCGTCGACCCGGGGCGGCGCCATGGCCGCATCCTGCCACAGCCCCGGCCCCGGCGGAGGAGTCTGGCCTTGACCCGGGCGGGGCCGCGGGCCGAGCATGGCGGTGGAGGCCCCCATGCCCACCCCCGCAGACCGCGCCGCCCTCCCCGCCTGGGCGGAGGCCGTGGTCGCCGCCCTGGCGCCCGCCGGCCTGCAGCGCTGGGGGGTGGCCCCGGTGCAGGGGGCCGGCCCGCTGCCCGGCGCGCGGTCGGCGCTGGTCTTCGCCAGCGGCGGGCCCGGCCTCTGGCGGGGCTTCGTCGGCGCGGTGGCCGCCGACCACGCCCGGCTGCGCGACGAGGCGCACCCGCTCGACGCCCACGTGGCTCGCCTGCTGCGCGCGGCCGACCCTGATCCCCCGCCGAGCCGCCGCTGGGTGCGCTGCGCGGCAGACGAGCCGACCTTCGTCGACTTTCGCCCGCTGGCCGCGGCCGCGGGCCTGGGCTGGGCGAGCCGCCTCGGGCTGCTGCTGCACCCCGAGGATGGGCCGTGGATCGGCCTGCGGGCGGCCTGCTTCACCACCGAGGCGCTGCCGTTGAGCGCGCCGGCGCCCGGCCCGGGGCCCTGCGCGGGCTGCGCCGCGCCCTGCGTGTCGGCCTGCCCGGTGGGCGCGGTGCCCGCGGGCCTCGGCGCCCGCTTCGGGATCGGGGCCTGCGCCGCGCATCGGACGACTGGCGGCTGCCCCTCGGCCTGCGCCGCCCGCAACGCCTGCCCCGAGGGCACCGCCAGCCGGTACCCGCCCGAGGCCCAGGCCTACCACGAGGACCGCGCCGCGGGCCGGGCAGCCCTCGCCGCCCGACTCGGCGTGAACGACGATCTGCACGCCGGTCTGGGCCCACCCTGGTCGGCGTGGGCCGCTCCGTCCCCGCGCTGAGGCGCCGGCTCAGCCGACCTCGAGCACCTCGACGAGCACCGGGCCCTTGGGCGAGTCGAGCTCAGCCCCGTCCCCGGCCTCGAGGCCCAGCAGGGCCGCGCCCAGCGGCGCGCGGGTCGAGATGAGCTCGACCCGGCGGCCCGCGACCTCGACCACCGGACCGCCCGCGCGGCTGAGCAGCACGTCCCGCACCTGCGCGCCCAGGGCGATCTGCAGCAGGCTGCCCTGGGCGGCCGGCCCCGGGACCGCCGCCGCAGAGAGCTGGCCGGCCCACATGCGCAGCTCTTTGAGCTCGGCGAGGCGCTGCCCTTGGCCCGCGGCGAGGTAGCTCGCCTCGAGCGCGCGGGTGTCGTACTGGTTCTCGGGCCGGGACTCGCTGCCGGTGGCCTCGTCGCGGGCCGCGGCGGTCATTGCCGCCACTCCAGCGAGCTGCACGTCAATCTGAGCGATGAGGGCGCCGATGACGGCGGCGCGGTCGGGCAGGCTCATCGGCGGGCGCCGGGCGGAGGGCAGCAGGTCTGGGCGGTCAAGGGGGGCTCCGGTGACGGGCCGCGGCCCTATGCCGCCGCCCCGCGACCGGCCGCATATCGTGCTATCCAGATAGGGAGATATGGCGGTCCCCCGCCGCCCCTGGAGACCCCGTGCTGCCGCTCCCCGCCGAGCCCGAGGCCCCGCCTGACGCGCTGGTGGGCACCGTCAAGCTCTGCCAGGCGCTGTCCGACCCGACGCGCCTGCGGCTGCTCGCGGTGCTCGCCGACGCGCCGCTGACGGTCGCCGAGCTGACCGAGGTGCTGGCCTTGCCCCAGCCGCGGGTGTCCTCGCACCTGCAGCGGCTGCGCGAGGCCGGCCTCGCCGTCGCCTGGCGGCAGGGCGCGAGCAGCCTCTACCAGCTGCAGGCGCCGGCCGACGGGGCGGGCGCCGCGCTGGTCGGCGCGGCGCTCGGCGGCGCGGCCGGACCCCAGCTCGAGGCTGACCGGGCGCTGGCCCGCCTGCTCATCGCGCGCCGCTCCGGCGGCGACGCGCTGGGCCGGCGCTACCTGCCCGGCCGGTCGTGGGAGGCGCTGGCCCGCGGCCTGGTCCGGCTGACTGATCTCGGCGAGGTCGTCGATCTCGGCTCTGGCGACGCCGGGGTCGCCTG
>JBJONS010000695.1:0-2716 GCA_046051725.1 Pseudomonadota bacterium
GGCGCCGCGCGAGGCGCCCCGGCCGGCGGCCGCAGGCCGGCCGCGCAGCGGCGGAGCGGGCCCGCCGCGGACCGCGGCCGCGGCGGAGGCGGCCCGCGACCCGGCCGGGGGGCCGACCCGGAGCGCAGCGCAGGGGCGCGCCCAGAGCCCCGCCCCGCGCCCGGTCGCGCGCTGCGCCCCGTGAGGCCACAGCCACGGGCGCAGGCGCAGCACGACGACGTGCTGCACAGCGGTCTCGCCGAGGCCCGCCGCCGGCGGCGCGCTCCGGGCGGCGGCGCCGAACCTGACCGCGGTCAGCGAAGCGCCACATGTCTCGTCTTTGTACACAGTCTGCGCCGCGTCCGGCTGCAGTCCGCTGCGGGCGTTCCGATGGGCCGGCACACCACCGGAGACCCCCATGAACGCGCCCGCCCCTGCCCCGACCGCCGCCACCCTCGACCCCCGCGCCGACATCCTCCGCCGGCAGGCCCTGGTGGGCCTCGACAGCGGCGATCTGCGCGCGCTCGCCGAGGTGGGCGCGGTGAGCACGGGCTCGCTCCACGACGCGATCCCCGGCATCTTCGACGAGATGAGCAAGGTCGTCGACATGGAGGCGCTCGGCGGGCAGCGGCTCGTCCAGGCGCTGCAGCGCAACGTGGTCGCCTACTTCGCCGAGGCGCTGTCGGGCGAGCTGACCCCCTCCCACGCCCAGCGCACCGTCCGCATGGGCGAGGCCCACCACCGCCACGGGATCGCCGCGTCCTGGCACATGAGCATGCTCGCCCGGGTGGTCGAGGTGCTCACCCACTCGCTGGTCGACGCCGAGGTGACCGCCCCCGAGACCGCGCGGCGCCTCAAGGGCCGCCTCGGGGCCCTGGTCAAGATCATGTTCCTCGACGCGGCGGCGACCATCGACGCCTATGACGCCGCCCAGGCCGCGGTGATGGTGGCCCAGCAGCGCAGCCACGCGGGCACCCTGCGCGGGGTCAGCGGCGAGGTGCTGCACGCCAGCGACGCCCTGGGTCAGGCGGTCTCGCAGCAGGCCGGCGCGGTGCAAGAGCAGGTCGCGGCGATCGCCGAGGTGACCTCGACCCTCTCTGAGCTGCGGCAGACCAGCCAGCAGGCGCTCGAGCAGTCCGAGGGGCTGCTGTCGGTGGCCGAGCAGGCGGTCGAGGCGGCGGCCCATGGCACCAAGAACATCGAGCACAGCGTGCAAGGCATGGCGGCCATCCGCGACCGGGTCGAGGCGATCCAAGAGAAGATCTTGGCCCTGTCCGACCACACCGCCCAGATCGGCGACATCATCGCCACGGTCAACGAGATCGCCGAGCAGAGCAAGCTCTTGGCGCTCAACGCCAGCATCGAAGCGGCGCGGGCGGGAGAGTCCGGGCGCAGCTTCAGCGTGGTCGCCAACGAGATGCGCGACCTCGCCGAGCAGTCCAAGCAGGCCACCCGTCAGGTCCGGCAGCTGCTGTCGGACATCCGCGAAGCGACGGGGGCCGCCGTGGTGGCGACCGAGGACGGCATCGCCAAGGTAGAGGAGGGATCGAAGCTGGCCAGCGCCAGCGGCGCCATCATGACCGACCTGGCGACCGTCGTCACCCGCTCGGTCGAGGCCAGCCGCCTCATCGCCAACGCGTCCCGTCAGCAGGGCATGGGCGTGAGCCAGGTCGCCGACGCGATGGTCTACATCGACAGCGCGGCGCGCAACGCGGCGGCGGCGATGGACGGCTCGAAAGAGGTCGTGCAGCAGCTCGCGACGGCGAACGAGCGCCTCGTCGCCGCGGTGCGGACCACCTGAGCCTCACAGACCCCGGGCCCACTCGGGGCGCAGGCGCAGGCCGCCGCTCAGGGCCCGGTCGATGAGGGTGACCATCTGCGGGCCATCCTCGGGCAGCACCCCCGCCAGCGGCAGGTAGTTGCTGGCGTGGTTGGTGCGAAAGACCGCCCGCTTGGGCCGGGCCTCGGCGATGAAGGTCCGCAGCTCGCGCAGCAGGCCCTCGACCCCGGGGAGCTCCCACCCCGAATGGTCGCGGGTGCGGTCCAGCGGCGTGCCTGGGACCACGGTCAGCGTCAGGGCCGAGAGGTACTCAGGATCCATCGCGGTGGCCAGCGCGGCGCTGCCCCGGGCGTGGGCCTCGCTGCGGGCGACCCCGCCGGCCCCAAGCAAGAAGATGGCCGACAGCTCGAGGCCCGCGCGGGCCCGCAGGCGCGCCGCCTCGACGTGGGCATCGAACAGATAGGGGGTCTCTCGGGCCACCCCCGCCGGCCGGGGCCCCTTGGCGATGCGCCGCAGGGTCTGTTCGTCACCCGACTCGGGGCCCATGTAGAGCAGGCGCAGGCCCCCCTCGCGCAGCCGCCGCAGGTCGGCCTCGCCCTTCTCGAGCACGTTGTCGGCGGTGGCGTAGCAGCTGACCCGGCGCAGGCGGGGGAACAGCCGCCGGCAGGCCTCGAGGATGGTGTCCCAGTGGTCCATCGGCATGCACAGCGCGTCGCCGTCGGCGACAAAAACCTTCTCGACCCGCTGGGCCCCCCGCGCCGCGGCGCCGGCGAGGTCTTCGAGGCACTCGGCGAGGGGCCGCAGGCGGAACACCGGCTTGTCGCGGTACATCGCGCAGTAGGTGCAGTTGTTCCACGAGCAGCCGATCGTCGCCTGGAGGATCAGCGCGTCTGCTTCAGAGGGCGGGCGGTAGAGGGAGCCGACGTAGCGCATGGGGACGGGGGAGCTGGAGGGGAG
>JBJONS010000696.1:0-3703 GCA_046051725.1 Pseudomonadota bacterium
CAGGTGGACCCGGGCGCCCCCCACAGCCCGGCGGCGCTGACCCTCGCGACCGCGGCACCTCTGCCCACCAGCGCCGACTGCGGGGTGTGGGTGACGCTCGACCCGGATGGTCCGCTGCCCGACCGCGCCGCGCTCACCGCGGCGGTCACCGCGGCCCGGACCCGGGCCCGATCGCTGGGGGGCCTGCTGCCCACGCACCGCCTGCTCGGGGCCCTGCGCCAGATCGTCGACCTCGCCCCCGAGTCCATCGAGATCACTGACCAGAGCGTGCGCTTGCTCTACGGCAACGCGGCGTTCGAGGCCATCACCGGCTGGCCCATCGAGGACGCGGCGGGCCACAGCACCGGCGAGCTGTTCCGGGCCGGCACCCACGAGCCGTCCTACTACGCCGGGATCATGGAGGTCCTGCGGCGCGGCGAAGCCTGGCGGGGCCCGCTCATCGGCCGCCGGCGCGACGGCGAGCTGAGCCTGCAAGAGGCGACGCTGGCGCCCGTGCTCGGTGAAGATGGCGCCCCTGAGGGCTTCATCGCGATCAAGCGCGACATCGGCCGCGACGCGCTGGCCTCGGCGGCGATGGAGAGCCGCGAGCGCCGCTTCGAGAGCCTCGTGAACGGGGCCGGCGACGGCGTGTACGTGCATGACGCCGAAGGTCGCGTGCTGGACGCCAACCCCGTCGGCTGCGCCATGCTCGGCGTGCGGCCCGAGGCCCGCCCGCCCGGCCTGTCCCTGGCCGACCACTTCGAGCCGGCGAGCGGCGAGGACCTGGCCACCCTGCTCTCGGGGGTCGAGCTCGGCGCCCCCCTGTCGATCGAGGGGCAGCTCCGCGGGCCCGGCGGCCTGGCGCCGGTCAGCCTGCGGGTGGGCGCCTTCTTGTTCGGCGGCGAGCGCTTCTTGTTGACCATCGCGCGCGACGTGCGCGAGCGCGTGGCCCTCGAGGAGCGCCTGCGGGAGCGGGGCGAGGCCCTGGCCCGGGCCCTCGACGAGCAGCGGGCCCTGCAGGCCGAGATCGTGCGGCGCGAGAAGATGGCGGCGCTCGGCGAGCTGGTGGCGGGGGTGGCCCACGAGGTCAACACGCCGCTCGGGGTCACGGTCACCGCGGTCAGCCACGCCCAGACCAGCGCCGAGCGCCTGCGGGCGGCGCTCCAGAGCCCCACGCCCTCGCGGCGCGCGGTGCAGGCGGCCGTCGAGGCCCTCGACGAGGCGCTGGGCCTCGCCTCGGCCAACGCGGCGCGGGCGGCGGCCCTCGTGGCGGACTTCAAGCGGGTGAGCGTCGACCAGTCCAGCGATCTGGAGCGGGAGATCGAGCTGGCCGCCTACGCGGCCACGGTCTGCAGCTCGCTCAGCCCCCTGCTGCGCGAGGGCCAGGCCGAGGTGGTGCTCGAGGTCGGCGCAGGTCGCCTGCTGACCCGGCCCGGGGCGCTGGCCCAGATCTTGTCCAACCTCATCCAGAACGCTGTGATGCACGCCTTCCCCGAGGGCAGCCTCGACCGGCGCATCTGGGTGCGGGGCGGCCTGACCCCCACCGAGGCCTGGCTCGAGGTCGAGGACCGGGGCTGCGGCATCGACCCCGCGCTGCGCGACCGCGTGCTGCTGCCCTTTGTGTCGACCCGCCTGGGCAGCGGCGGCTCGGGGCTCGGGCTCACCGTGGTGCACAACCTCGTGGTCGAGCTGCTCGGCGGGCGCCTGGGCCTGGACGGCGCCCCCGGCGTCGGCACCACGGTGCAGGTCCGCTTTCCCCTGCGTGGCGCTGCGCGACCCGCGTGACCTTAGGCATGGCCGCCCTCAGCGGCCTGGGCGACCAGCAAGGCGCACAGGGCGGCGCCGCCCGCCGTCGGCGGAGCCACCACGACCCCTTTGCTGGCGGGCAGCAGCCCGGCCTGCAGCGCACCGCGGGGGTCGGCCGCCCCGAAGAGCACCACGCGGGCCGACGGGGCGACGGCGCGCACGGCGGCGACCAGGGACTCGGCCCCCACCTCGCCGCAGCGCCAGGGCAGCAGGGCCGCACGCACCCCGTCGAGGGTCCCCGCGGCCCGCGCGTCGGCCAGGGCCCGGGGGCCCGAGAGGCGCAGCAAGGCCCGGCCGCGGGCGGCGGCGAGGCGGATCAACAGCTCGGCCAGCGCGTCATCTTCGACGAGGGCGACCAGCGGGTACGCGCCCGGCGCGGCCGCCTCTGCCGCCGCGGCCACGGGCAGCCACAGGCGGGCGACGGTCCCGGTGCCCGGGGCGCTGGCGAGGTGCAGGGCGCCGCCGGCCGCGCGGGCGACCGCCAAGACCTCGGACAGCCCGAGCCCGCGGGCGCCCGGGCGGGTGGTGAAGAAGGGCTCGGCGGCCTGGGCGAGCACCTCAGGCCCCATGCCCACGCCCGCGTCGCGCACCTCGACGCAGATGGCGTCCTGGCCGTCCACCCCATCGGCGCTCGCATCCGGCGGCAGCACCGCTGGCCGCTCGACCCAGACCGACAGCCGGGGCGCCGGGTCGCCCGCCGCCGCCGCGTTGTCGATGAGCGCGTCCAGCGCATGATCGAGGCCCTCGGGGGACGCGAGGGCCGGCGGCGCGTCAAGCGGCGCGGGCCCGAGCTGCACCACCAGGCCCCGATCGGCGGCCCGGCGCACGGCGCCGTCGACCAGCGCGCCGATCGAGACGGCGGCCAGCGCGCCTTGGCCAGCCCCGGCGAAGCCGGCGAGCTGGTCGACCAGGCCCCGCACCTCGGCGACCCGGGCCCGCAGCCGGTGCAGCACGGCCGCGCGCTCGCCGGCGGGCAGCGCGGGGGCGCCGAGCAGCAGCAGCTTGGCGTCCACCCGCGCGAGGTTCAGGGCGACGGCGGTGGTCACGCCGCGGATCGCGCCCTCGACGGCCGTGCGACGGCGGCGCTCGGCCTCGACCCGCGAGACGAGCCCCGAGGCCGCGGGGTCGGCGAGCAGGCGCAGGCCGCGGGCGCTGAGGGCGACCACGGGCAGGGTCAGGGCGGGGGCCCAGGGCAGCATGCTCTTGACCCGCAGGCCCCCGGGCAAGAGGGTGAAGGTGAGGATGGTCAAGGCGCCGATCAGCAGCGACAGCCCGATCCAGCGCAGCCCGTCGCGGTAGGGGCCCGGCCGGGCCGCGCGCAGCCCGCGGGCGATGGTGGCCCCGCCGAGCGTCAGGCTGAGGCTGAGCTCGACCGCGTGCCCGAGGTACCAGGGGCTCAGGCGGGGGTGCCAGCCGGGGCCCACCCCGGCGCGAAAATCCACCACGAAGCGCAGCAACGCGGGGTCGGTGAGGGCCAACACCGAGAACACCGAGCCAGGCAGGCCGAGCAGCAGCCAGGCCGGGCTGGGGCGCCGATCGGGGGCCACCGCTTGGCGGGCGAACAGCCAGAGGGCCGGCGCGCCGTAGCCGCTCAGCAGGGTCGAGAGCACCAGCAAGGGCGAGGCCTCACCGTCAGGGACGGCGTTGGCGAGGCCGGTGCACAGCGTCGCCCAGGCGAGGCAGGCGGTCACGAGGCCGAAGGGCCAGGCGGCGGGCGCCCGCCGGCGGTGGACAGCGAGGCCCAGCGCGCCCGTGTAGAGGTGCGAGGTGGCGGCGGCGGCGGCGAGGGCGACCGCCAGGGTGTCGAGCAGGCGCGGGCTGATGCTGGCCTCCGAGCGGCAGGTATCACCGACGCGCGCCCTGTCCGCCGCGGGTCCGGGGGTCTCCGCGGTCCGCACCCCGGGCGAGCGGGCGCCTT
>JBJONS010000697.1:0-3539 GCA_046051725.1 Pseudomonadota bacterium
GCGATGGAGACGCTGCGGGTCGTCCGTCGGCGCGGCTACTCGACCTTCATCGGCATGGAGCAGGCGATCAACCTGCACTTTGAGTCGCGCAACGACGAGAGCACGGTCTGCCACTTCTGCCCGAACAACTGCAGCCGCACGTTCATCGACACCCGCACCCCCGATGGGCGCACGAGCCGGTACATCAGCGGCTTCTCATGCGAGAAGGGCACGGTCGAGAGCAAAGACGCGCTCAAAGAGCTGGCCAAAGAGCGCAACCGCCTGCGCAAGCAGTTCCCCAACCTCGTGGATGAAGAGGCCAGCCTCGCCTTCCGCCACTTCTTCGCGCCCGCCCCGCTGCCCGCCGCCGGCAGCAGCAAAGAGGACGTCAGCGTCATCAAGAAGAGCCTGTTCCGCGTGGCGCGGCGGGTGCTCAACCGGGGTTTTGCCCGCAGCCACGCCGATCTGAGCGGGGTCCGCATCGGCATGCCCCGCGTGATGAACATGTACTCGGTGGGGCCCTTCTTCCGCACCTATTTTGAGACGCTGGGCCTGCCCAAAGAGAACCTCATCTGGTCGCCGGCGACCACCGAAGAGATGTGGGCCGAGGGTGGCCGATACGGCAGCATTGACCCGTGCTATCCGTCGAAGGTCATCCAGGCGCACATCCACGAGCTCATCTTCCACGCGCACGTGGACGAGAAGCACCACCGCGGGCCGCTCAACTACATCTACTACCCCTGCATCACCCACATCCCGAGCTGGGTGCAGGGCACGATGGACAACGTGAGCTGCCCCATCGTGGCCGGCAGCCCGCTGGTCATGAAGGCCGCCTTCACCAAAGAGGTCGACTTCTTCGCCCGCGCCGGCATCGAGTACATCGACGACGCCGTCACCTTCACCGAACAGAACCTGCTCAAGAAGCGCCTGTTCGCGGTGTGGGGCCCCCGCCTCGGGATCACCGAGGACGAGAGCGACTGGGCGGTCGAGCAGGGCTTCGCCGCGCTCGGTGAGTTTGACCGGCTCCTCCAAGAGAAGGGCAAGGCCATCCTCGAGCAGGTCGAGCGCGAGGACCGCGTCGCCATCCTGGTCATCAGCCGGCCCTACCACAACGATCCGGGCCTCAACCACGGCATCCCCGACGAGTTCCAGGTGCTGGGCTACCCCATCCTGTCGATGCGCAGCGTCCCCAAGGACCCGGCCTGGCTCAAGCGCTTCTTTGGTGAGGCCGATCCGTTGAACATCAACGACGTCTGGGCCGAGAACTACAGCGCCAACAGCGTGCAGAAGGTCTGGGCCGCCCGCTTCGCCGCCCGCCACCCCAACGTCGCTGTGTTGGACCTGTCCAGCTTCAAGTGTGGGCACGACGCCCCCACCTACGGCATCGTCGACAAGATCATCAGCACGGCCCGCACGCCCTACTCGGCCCTGCACGACATCGACGCGAACAAGCCCGGCGGCTCGATCCAGATCCGGGTCAAGACCTACAGCCACAAGCTGAAGCTGGTCGAAGAGGCCCTCCGCGACCAGTCGGTCGCGCGGGCTGAGCTCGCCCGCCGCGTGGCCGACGAGCGCCGGCGGCTCATCGCCGAGCTGCGCGGCGCCCACGCGACCGCCCCCGCCGCACGCTGACCCCTCCCCTCGTCCCTCTTCTGGCCTCCCCTTCGCCTTCACCCTCGCCGTCCGGAGTCCCCCGATGAGCGCCACTTTTGAGAACGCCGTCACCGACCGCAACCTCCCCGAGCACGAGCCGGCGCTGAGCCCCGAGATGGAGGCCGAGCTCGAGCAGCGCCTCGCCGCCTTCGCCGCCGAAGAGTCGGCCCGCCTCGGCCTGAACCGCGAGCAGTACAGCGAGCACGTCAACACGCACTTCACCGCCGCCCAGCGGGCCCACACGACCATCCTCGTGCGCGGCCTGACGCTGGCCCACGACGACATGATCGCCGCCGCGCTGCGGGGCCTCGGCTACAAGACCGAGCTGATGGCCGAGCCCGACAACGAGGCGCTGCAGTTCGGCAAAGAGTTCGGAAACCGGGGCCAGTGCAACCCGACCTACTTTACGGTCGGCAACCTGGTGAAGCACCTCGTCAAGATGCGCGACGAGCAGGGCATCCCCACCGAGAAGATCCTCAGCGACTACCTGTTCGTGACCGCCGGCGCCTGCGGCCCCTGCCGCTTCGGCACCTACGTCACCGAGTACCGAAAGGCGCTGCGCGACGCTGGCTTCGAGGGCTTCCGCGTCCTGCTCTTCCAGCAGCAGGGCGGTATCAAGCAAGCGACCGGCGAGGCGCTCGGCCTGCAGATCAACAAGGACTTCGCCCTGGGCCTGGTCCGCGCGATCATGGCCGGCGACGTCATCAACCTGCTCGGCTACCGGCTGCGCCCCTACGAGAAGGTCGCGGGCTCGACCGACACGGCCATCTCGCAGTGCAAAGACATCGTGCGGGCGGCTTTTGAGCGCAACGCCAACGTGGTGTCGGCGCTCGTGCGCTGCCGCAAGATCATGGGCGCGGTCGCGATCGACCGCAGCGTGCCCAAGCCCAAGGTCAGCGTCATCGGCGAGTTCTGGGCCATGACCACCGAGGGCGACGGGAACTACCGCCTGCAGCGGTTCTTGGAGTCCGAGGGCGCCGAGGTCGACGTGCAGAGCGTCACTGCCTGGATCCTGTTCATGATCTGGGAGAACAAGTACGACACGCTCAGCCGCATTGACCTGCGCGAGCACGACGACGCGCGCAAGGGCCTCAAGGACAAGGACGGCACGAAGAAGCTGTGGATCTTGGCCGCGGCCGACAAGATCGTGCGGGCCAACTTCCAGATGTACGCCAACGCCATTGGGTTGCACGGCTACACCCTGCCCAACATGGACGAGATCGCCGCGCTGGCCAAGCCCACCTACGGCAACGAGGTCCGCGGCGGCGAGGCCCACATGGAGGTCGGCAAGCTCGTCCACTACATCGAAGACAAGCTCAACCACATGACGCTGTCGGTCAAGCCCTTCGGCTGCATGCCGAGCAGCGGCGTCTCGGACGGCGTGCAGAGCTTCGTGGCCGGCCAGTACCCCGAGGCCATCTTCCTGCCGATCGAGACCACCGGCGACGGCGCGGTCAACGTCTACAGCCGCGTGCAGATGATGATGTTCAAGGCCCGCCAGGCGGCCCGCGCCGAGTACGAGCGCGCGCTCGCCGAGAACAACCTCGACGAGGCCACCTTCAAGGCGCGGGTCATCGGCAGCCGCCGCTGGCGCAACCCGCTGTGGACCCCCCGGCACAAGGTCGCGGCCACCGCCACGAACCTCGTCTACGCGGTCGCCGACCGCTAGGCGACAGGCAGCGGGCGTGGTGGGCGGGGGGCTCCCGCCCCCCGCAACGCCCCCCGGGCGCCGCGATGGAACCGCGCGGACCCTGCGCGGCTCCATCGCGAGACCCGCGCATGACCAGCAGCAGCGCCCGGCTGCTCAGGGCCAGAGTCGCCGCTCCGCCGCGTAGAGATCGGCTTGCAGCTCAGCGATCTGGGCCCGCAGGCCCCGCGTCGCCAGCGGCTCGGCGGCGGCCGCGGCG
>JBJONS010000698.1:0-32747 GCA_046051725.1 Pseudomonadota bacterium
CCCGCCCCCGGCGTGAACGACGCATTCGACGCTGGTCTGCGCGCCCGACCTCATCGGCGCACAGCGGCGCAGCCCCGCGGGCAGGCGCGGCCGGCGCGAAAAGGCCGCGCCGCCGGCGCAAGGAGGCCCCGCCGCCGGCGCAAAAAGACGCCACCGGTGCGAAAAGGCGCCCCCGGCGCAAAGGGCCACCGCCGGCGCAAAGGGCCGCCACCGGCGCACAAAGGCGCCACCGGCGCAAAGAGCCGCCACCGGCGCACAAAGGCGCCACCGGCGCAAAAAGGCGCCCCCGGCGCAAAAAGACGCCCCAGGCGCTTCGCGCGCGGCAGGGGGCAGAGGGGCCGCGCGCCCCGCGCGCGGGTCGGCCGCAGGCCGACGGAGCGCAGCGAACCCCCGCCGCACCCGGCCCGGCGCCGCGCGCCGGGGCCGCCCCTCAGGGCACCGAGACCGCGCCGTCGCCGATGAGGGCGTCGTAGTAGGCGCCGCCGGGGCGCAGCCAGGCGTCGGCGTCCGACGGCAGGCCCGAGAGCGAGAACAGCGCGGCGGTGCTCAGGCCGGTGATCTCGGCCCGCAGCGCTTCGTCGCTGAAGGTGGTGTTCGCGTAGTTGCAGAAGCCGGTGCAGAGGAAGTCGGACTCGTTCTCGAAGTCGCAGTGGTCGGCCTCGCTGACCCGGAGCAGGTCGGCGCCGGCCGCGCCGTACATGTCGACCCCGTTGCCGCTGCTGTTGCAGCTGCCGGGCTCGCCGAAGAGCGCCCAGCCCGGCGCGGTCACGTCCTCGGCCCAGGCCGTGCCCGAGGCCAGGAAGTCGTTGACCGGGTCGAGGCCGAGCATGCCGACCGCGTCGCCGTCTTGGGCGGTCGCGACCAGGGCCGAGAGGCCGCCCGCCGAGTGCCCGGCGTAGATCACCGGCCCGCTGGTCAGGCGCTCGGCCAGCGCGGTCAGGTCCTCGCCGTTCTGCACGTGATCCGAGAAGGTCGAGAGGCAGCGCGAGGGCACGATGACCTCAAAACCCCAGCTCGCCCAGTGGGCCGCCCAGCCGTCCATCTGGGCGGGGCCGCGCGCGAAGCCGTGCGCGAGGATGACGAGCGGGGCGCCAATCGGCGCGTCGGGCGTGTAGCGGGTGAAGTCCATGTCGCAGGTGCCGACCGGCTCGGTGTCGCTGCTGGTCGTCGCGCCCACGCCCCCCGGGGCGCTGTAGTCGGCGGGCGGGGGCTCCGTGCCGTCGGCTCCGCCGTCGGTTCCGCCGTCGGTTCCGCCGTCGGTTCCGCCGTCGGTGCCGGCATCGGTGCCTGCGTCGGTTCCGGCATCGGTTCCGGCGTCGGTGCCTGCGTCGGTGCCGTCGGTGCCATCCGTACCATCGGTGCCATCGGTGCCGTCGGTGCCGTCGGTGCCGTCGGTGCCATCGGTGCCATCGGTGCCGTCGGTGCTGTCGGTCCCGTCTGAGGCGCCGTCAGCGCCGCCCTCATCGGCGCCGCCGTCGTCCTTGATCGCGCCGTCGTCGCTGGCGTCGTCGACGCCCCCGCAGGCGACGGTCAGGCTGAGGGTCAGGGGCAGCAGGCGGAGCAAGGGCAGGCGGTGCATGGAGGCCTCCAAA
The DNA here is from genome assembly GCA_046051725.1 of Pseudomonadota bacterium. Classification (GTDB taxonomy): domain Bacteria; phylum Myxococcota_A; class UBA796; order UBA796; family UBA2385; genus JAEUKK01. The sequence continues at coordinate 1,593 of JBJONS010000698.1, forward strand.
GGGTGCGCGGGCGGGTTGTACCCGAACCAGGGGCCGGTGGGGTGCTCCTCCGCGGTCCGCCGCGCCGCCAGGAGATACGCGGCGGCGCCCCCGCTGACCGAGGTCCCGCCATGCACGCTCCCCTCCGCGCGGCCGCCCTGGCCCTGGCCCTGGGTCTGTCGCCGGGCGCCGCCGCCGCGCCCCCCGCGGTCGCCCCGCCGCCGGTCCACTTCGTCTACGGCAAGGCCGACCTCTCGGGCGCCGAGGACGAGGCCAGCATCCGCCAGGCCGTCGCCCTGCTCGCCGCCGACAAGCGGCTCGAGGTCGTGCTGCTCGGCTTCGCCGACCCGAGCGGGGCGGTCGGCGCCAACCTCGAGCTCAGCCACCAGCGCGCGCTGGTCGTGCAAGAGAAGATCGTCCAGTCCGGTGTCCCCGTCGCGCGGGTGCACGTGCGGGGCGTGGGCGAGCAGCGGGTCGGGGGCAACCCCGAGGACCTGCGCCGGGTCGACTTCGTGTTCACCCGCAAGAAGCTGCTGGGCGGGCCGCCCGACATCGACGCGCTGCTGGCCAGCATGGGCATCGTGACCACCGCCCCCCTGCCGGCGGGCGCGGGCGGCGCCGAGGCCACCGCGGCCACCGCGCCGGCGGGCGGGGCGGCGAAGGCCCCCGGGACCACCGCGGCGGCGGACAAGGCGCCAGCGGCCGGGCCCCTCGCCGAGGACCGCATCCAGCCCACCGGCCTCAAAGACGTCGACAGCCTCTTTGGCAAGGTCCAGGGCCTGCTCGACAGCGTGCGGGGCGCCCGCAAGGGCATCACCGCCGCCGAGGGCGAGCTCTACACGGTGATGGGCATCGGCGAGGGCGGCTCGCTCTCGGCGGCGCTCAGCGCGCTGAAGGCCGAGGCCAAGGGCAACCTCACGCTCAAGGTCGAGGGCGGCAAGCCCCGCTTGAGCCCGAAGCCCGGCGCCAGCCCCAAGGTCGGGCAGGGCGTGGCCGCGGTCAACGGCCTGGTCAAGGCCCTGGCCGACGCGACCGCCAAGCTCGCCAGCGTGCCCAAGCAGGCCCAGGCCATCATCGCCGAGGCCAAGGCCATCCCGGGCAAGGTGCCGACCATGGCCAAGGACGCGGGCATGGGCGCCAAAGAGGTGCCCAAGCTGCTCAAGGCGGTCAAGCACAACCTCAAGCTGACCGCGTCGATCCCCAAGGAGTGCGCGGCGGTCGGCACGCAGGCGGCCAACACCTTCCGGTCAATCGGCGCGGCCTTCGCGGGGGGCGGCGCGCCGGGCTGAGCTGCCGGGCGCCGCGGGGTCGCTGGTTCGCGGGCGGCAGGGCGCGACCGCCGGCCGCCGCCCCGGGCTGCGGTGCAGGACCTCTGCTCAGGTGCGGGCGCAGAAGATGCGGACGTGCAGGTGCTCGCGGTGGTTCGCGGTGTGGTGCACCACGCCGGTCATGTTCCAGCGGCGGGTGCTCGGCGCGGGGAAGATGGCCTCGGCCTCTTCTTTGGTCAGCTCGCCGTTCTTGATGGTCCAGGCCTTGATGGCGTCGATGTTGCGCTGGTCGAGCAGGATGCGCTCGACGAGGCCGGTGTCGAGCATCGAGCGGATGAGCAGCCAGTTGGCCTCGAGGTCGAGCTCTTGGGGCGAGCCGGACTTGAACCCGGTCTTGAGCATCTCGCCGTTGCCCCAGTAGAGGCCGACGTCGACGTCGATGCCGCCGCGGTGGGACTTGTGGCCGGCCAGCGGGCCGCCCCAGCGGCGGCTGATGTCGCCGATGACGATCGGATCGGCGTCGGGCTTGAGCCAGGCCATCTCTTCGGCCGCCCGGGTGATGAGCTCGATCATCTCGGGCCGCCCCCAGGCCGCGTCGGGCGCCATCACCCGGTAGAGCTCAGGCCGCTCTTTGAGCTGCACGCCGCCGCTGAGGCTCTGGTCGGGGCAGGCCTTGAGCATCTGCAGGGGCTCACCCTCGACCGCAGGCAGGGCCTCGTCGAGCCAGGGCCCCATGCCGGGCTGGGCGTGGGCGGGCAGCGCGACGGCCGCCAGCAACAGGCCCAGGCCCCAAGTCAGGAACTTCCGCATCGGCGCTCGTCATCCATGGGGAGTGGTGGATGCCTGCTGGCGGGGCCAGCGCGGCGGCGGAGGCGGCAGGGGAGGGAGGCCTGGGCGCGCCGGTGCGCCCGGTGGGCCTCCGCGTCAGCCCTCGCCCGCCCGGCGCGGGGCCGGGTGGTGCGCGCGCCCCTCTTGCCTGAGGAGCGCGATTCGCTGGGCTTGACGGGTCGTTTTCGTGGTCCTGCTGCGTTCGCGGATGCCCCCCCGAAGGTCAGCGCGGACGGTAACAGTCACGTTTCACGCGGGCAATGTTGACACGTCAAGCGGGAACGCCGTGCTGGCGGACCTTCTGAGAAGCACGACGGGCAAGACGTTCTGCATGTGCCACGCGCTGAGGATGACGCGCTGCAGCGGAGAGCGGCGCGGGCCCTGGGGGGCGCGGCGGGCGTGTCCCTCGGTGCCACGTTGCCTCAGGGTGTTGAAATCAAGCGCAGGACGGCCGAGGGCCGCAGGGCCCGCGGCCCAGGGTCCCCGCCCGCCCTGTCCGGCCGCCCGCGCGCTTGGAGCGGGTTTTGACACGCTCTTGGCAAAGATGGGGGAGACAGTCCGCGGAACTGGCTCGTGTGCGTACGGGCTGGCCCTGGCGCGCCCCAGGGGCGGGCCGGGCGGCGCCGGGCCCCCAGCTCAGGGCGCGCGCAGCTGGGCCGCGCCGGCGGAGTAGCGGGGGTCCTTGGTGGCCTCGGCGAGCATGTCGAGCGCCAGCGCGGCGTTCTCTTGCTGGCCGGCGGCGCGGGCCGCGACGAGCAGGGCGCGGAACAGCTCGGGGTCGGGCAGGCGCTCGAGCGCGAGCAGCAGCACCTTGACCGCGTCCCCTTCCCGCTTGCTGCCCAACAGCAGGCGGGCGCGGGCCAAGGCCGGGCCCGGGTCGCGGGGGTGGCGCTGCTCGGCGGCCTCGAGGCGGGCGAGCGCCGCGGCGGGCTGGCCGGCGCCCGCCTCGGCCATCGCGCAGGCGATGGTCAGGGCGAGCTCGTCGGGCCGGGCGGCGGCGGCGGCGCTGAGCAGGGGCTGGGCCTCGCCGGCCCGGCGCTGGCCGAGCAGCAGCATGCCCAGCGAGCTGGCCAGCTCGGGGCTGCGGGGGTCGAGGCTGAGGGCCTGGCGGAGCTCGGCCTCGGCGGCGACCGCCTGGCCGGCGCTGCCGAGCAGGTTGCCGAAGGCGTGGTGCAGCTGGGCCGAGCGCGGGTGGGCCCGGACCGCCTCGCGCAGGGCGGCCTCGGCCCCGGCGGCGTCGGCCTTGCGGCGCTCGCGCAGCGAGAGCGCGAGCTGGGCGCCCTCGAGGGTGAGGGCCCCGGACTGGATCTCGGCCAGCATCGCCGCCTCGGCCCGCAAGGTGCGGTCGGGCCAGCGGCCGAGCACCTTGTCGTAGGCGGCGAGGGCGTCCTTGGTGAGGCCGTTCTCGAAGAGGGCCCGGGCGTGGGCGATGTGGATCGCCGGGGCGCCGGGGAAGCGGCCGACCGCCTCGCCGAGCAGGGCCGGCGCCTCGGTCGGGGCGAACATGGCCAGGGCCAGCCACGCGCCCTCGTCGCCGGGGGTGGCGGCCAGGGCCCGGCGGCTGACCGCCTCGGCGGCGCGCATGTCGTCGAGCTCGAGGCTGGCCTTGCGCAGGCCGTTCCAGGCCTCGACCAGCGAGGGGTCGGCCTTGAGCGCGCGCTCGAAGGCGGTGACCGCGGCGCCCGGCCGGCGGGCCACCCGCTCGAGCGCGCCGACGCCCATCCAGGCGCGGGCGTGGGTCGGGGCCAGCTTGATCGCGGCGTCGTAGGCGGCGCGGGCGGCGTCGGGCGCCGGCTCGGCGCGGCCGGCGAGGTAGGCGGCGTCGGCGTCGGCCGGGCGCTCGCGGGCCCGCTCGGCGTAGACCCGGCGGACCACCTCGGCCTCGCCGAGGCTCACCGAGAGGTCGATCCAGAGCTCGTGGGCCTCGACGTCGTCGTCGTGCGCGCGCAGGTGGGCGGCGAGGTCGGCGCGGGCGGTCGTGACCTGGCCCTGCTCGAGCGCGGCCTCGACGGCGGCGGGGGGAGCGGCGGACGCGCCCACCGGGCCCAGGGCCGCGACGCAGAGCGCGAGGGTGAAGGAGAGCGTGCGCAGGGGGGCTCCTGTCGGTCAGCGAGGCCACGGGCGGCCCCGCGCTCCTGTAGCATCGGGGGGCCCCCGCCTGGAGCCCCCGATGCACCGCCCCCCTGCCCTCCGCCCGCCCCTCGTCCCTGCGCTGCTCGGCGGGGCGGCCCTGCTCCTCGTCGCCCCGGGCGCAGAGGCCGCGCGGCGGCCGACGGTGGCCGTGGTCGGGGCCCACTTGTCGGCGGTCGAGGCCGAGGGCGCCGCGGCGGCGGTCGAGCGCCTCGCCACGGCCCTCGACGAGACCGGCCGCCTGGACGGCCTTGAGGGAGAGCTGACCCAGCGCGCGGTGGCCGGCCGCGAGGATCTGGTGCTCGAAGCCGCCTTCCTCGGGCCGGGGCGCGCGCGGCTGGCCGAGGGCCGGGTGCTCTACGAGCGCGCCGAGTTCGAGGCCGCGGTGGCGCCGCTGCAAGAGGCCGTGGCCGACCTCGCGAACGCGACGCTGCGCACGCGCGACAACAAGGACCTGCTCGACTCGCTGCTGCTGCTCGGCCTGACCCAATACTCGATGGGCGAAGAGGCCGAGGCGCGGGCGGCGTGGTCGGGGCTGGTGCGGCTCGACCCGGCGCGGCAGCTCGACAGCGTGAATTACCCGCCCAAGGTCGTCGCCGCGTTTGGCGCGGCCCGCACGGCCGCGATGACCGGCGCCCGGGGCAGCCTCAAGCTGAGCCTGCCGGCGGGGGCCCAGGCCTTCGTCGACGGGCGTGAGGTCAGCGCCGACGTCGGCGAGCTGCTGCCGGGCGAGCACTACGTGCTGGTGATCGCGCCCGACGGGCAGCGCGACGGCGCCTTGGTCGCGGTCAAGGCCGGCGGGCAGACCGCCTGGGAGCCGGCGCTGGCCCGGCTGCGGATCGCGACCCCGGCCGAGGACGAGGCGGGCCGCCGGCAGCAGAGCGCCCAGCTCTACGCGGCGCTCGGGCAGCACGCCGGGGCCAGCCTCGTGCTGTTGGCCGGCGAGACCGGCGGCGGCAAGGTCGGCCTGCAGCTCTATGAGCCCCGCACGGGCAACTTCAGCAAGGTGGTCGAGGCCGCGGCGGGCGAGGACGCCCTGGGCTCGCTGGTCGATCTCGTGCCCAGCGTGGCGGCCTTTGTCGACGAAGAGGGCGCGCTGCGGGCGGACCGCGTCACGCGCAACGCGCTGGGGCTCGACATCTCGGCGAACCTGTGGCTGGCCGGCACCCTGCTCGATCCGGCGCCGGGCGGCGAGACGGTCACCGTGACCCGCAAGACGCCCTGGTACCTGTGGGCCGGTGTGGCCGTGGCGGCGGGCGGCGCGGCGACGCTGGCGGTCGTGCTCACCCAGGACGAGGGCGGGGGCGAAACCGGCGGCGACGGCGGAGAGGACACCGGCCCCGCGCCGGTCGACCCGGACCAGGGCAGCGTGGTGCTCTCGCTGCCCTGAGCGGCGGCCCGGACGGTCAAACCGGGCCAGGGCGCGATGATCGGGCCCCGCTGCCGTCGGGTGGAGCGGAGGCCTCGGCCGGCGGGCCCGGCTGCGATCAGCGCCAAAGCGGAGGCGCCCCGCCGCGCAAAGACTCGGGCAGGGCGCGCTGGGCGCCGATCAGCTCTCGTGGACCTGCTGCGCGAGGTAGTGCGCCTCGCCGAGCTGCGCGATGAGGTGGAGCTGGGTCTCGAGCCAGTCGAGGTGCTCTTCTTCGCTGACCAGGATCTTCTCGAGGAGGACCTTGGTGCCGTTGTCACCGAGGCCGCGGCAGAGCTCGATCGCGCGGTTGAGGCGGGGGATGGCGGCGTCCTCGAGGGCCTTGTCGCAGCGCAGCTGCTCGGGCACCGTCTCGCCGATGTTGACCTTCCAGTAGCGCTGCACGTTCGGCACGCCGTCGAGGTACAAGATGCGCTCGATGAGCTCGTCGGCGTGCTTCATCTCGTCGATGCTCTCGCGCCAGATCTTCTTGTAGAGCTTGTCGAAGCCCCAGTTCTTGCACATCTTGGCGTGCACAAAGTACTGGTTGATGGCGGTGAGCTCGGCGGTCAAGATCTCGTTGAGCGCGCTGATCACTTCGCGGCGGGCGCCCTTGCCCGAAGCCTGGGCCGCGGGGTCAAAAGGGGCGCCGTCGCTGGCCACGCCGTCACCGACGCCGCTCTCGCCAACGCCGCTCTCGCTGAAGGGGCTGGTGCCGCCCATGGGGTCCTCCTCGGGGCCTGGGGCCCGCGCCCAGGCGCCGTAGCCCGACCGGCGAGGGGACGCTCAGGCCGCGCGCTCTGCGCTGGCGCAGGGCTGGGCGGGGCGCGCGCCGGACGGGGCGCGCTCGGCCCGGTGGCGCTGCAGCAGCTTGTGGAGGTCGACCGCGCAGGCGCCGCAGGAGCGGCCGGCGCCGCAGGAGCGGCCGAGCTCGGCCACGGTCGCGCAGCCGGCGTCGATGCGGGCCCGGAGGTGGCGCTCGGAGAGGCCCTCACACACGCAGACGATCATCAGGCCCCCCGTGCGGTCTGGCCGCCGTTGAACATGGAAATGATAATCGGTTTCATGTGGGGCGCAAGGGCGCGCCGCGCGGCGGGGCGCGCGGCGGTGGCTCTGGCCGCGGCTCAGCCCGTGGCGGGGTGGACGCGGCCCGGCTTGTGGCGGCCGCCTTTGCGCAGCCGCGTCTCGACGATGGCCCGCTGGCGGTCTTTGTAGAAGTGGTGGGCGTTCTGGCCCTCTTCGTTGCAGCGGGCGGTCTCGCGGTCGAGCACCTGGAACTCGACCAGCGCGAGGACGGTGCGGCCCAGCAGCTGGCCAGCGGCGCCGGCCGGGTGGACCGCGTCGGGCACGCGCACCGGCAGGTCGATGATGAAGTTGATGATGCGGAAGCTGTCGCCAGAGAACGGGTTGCTGTCGAGCCCGGCCTCGCCCTCGGCGTCGACGCTGTGCAGGTCGGTGGCCCGGGCCGGCGGCGCGGTGGCGGTCAGCAGGGCCTCGAGCGGCACGAGGCTGTTGTGGCTCTGGCCCGGGATGACGAAGTTGAAGGGGACGAGCTCGCGGATGAGCCAGCCGAGCGCCGGCACGACCTCTGCGCGCTCTTCGGTCACGATGCGGAAGCGGAGCTTGTCGAAGATGGTGACCGCGGTGTTCTCTTTCTTGGCGAGCAGCTTGGTGATGATCGAGTTGCGCGTCTTTCGGCTGCCGTAGAAGGCGGCGATGGGGAAGCCGGCCTCGCGCATGCGGGCGGCGGCGCGCACGATGCGCTGCTCGGCGAGCTCGAGGATGGCGCTCTCGGACAACGAGGTCTGGAAGCGCAGCTCGGCCGCGTCCATGTGGCTGATCACGTGCATCAGCTTGAGGATGACGCAGGCGTGGATCTGCTTGCGGCGGAAGCCCCCGGTCTGGCTCGCCAGCACGAAGATGTCGCGCACGTCGTCGGGGTCGATGAGCTCGGGCGGGAACTGCAGGCCGAGGTGCTGGATGAGGTAGTTGACCGCCTCGCGGTGCACGTGCTGGAGGCGGGCGCGATCCTCGGCGTTGCGCAGGTCGAGCAGGTGCAGGCGCAGGAACCGGTCCACGTCGGCCCGCGAGTGGAAGTGGACGCGGTGCCAGTCGATGACGCTGTTCCCGCGGAGCAGGAGCCGGATGGCGTCGAGGTCGCCGAGGCCCATCGGCAGCCCGCCGAGGCGCTCGAGCAGCGAGGCGCTGAGCGCGGCGGTGGCCGGCGCGGGGCGGGCCGGGTCGGGCTCCTGCACGGTGGACCTCCGGTGGTCGTGGGGGGCGCGGGCCTAACCGGTCGCCGGGGCGGCCACGGGCGGCGGCGCGTTAGGCGCGGGTCTGCGGAGCAGCCCGGCCTGGGCGCCGGCGCAGCGCGCTCCGCCCCTCAGCCCCCCGGTGCCCCGTGTCGGCAGTATCGCGTGCAATCAACAGCTTCATTCAGGCCATCAAGGCGGCCTTCGGGTCAGCGCCGCTGGTGGCCCTCGTCGTGCTGGGGCTCGCGGGCCTGCTTGCGGGCAGCGAGAAGGCCATCTATGCGTGGGTCGAGGGGCAGGGCCTGACCGGCCAGAGCGCGATGGTCCCGCTCATCCTCGGGTGGGTGGGGCTCGGCCTCGCCATTGAGCTGCTGGTCGGCCCCTTCGTCGCGGGCACCGCGGTGTTCGTGGCGCTGCGGGCGGCGGGGGGCACCCGGCACCCGCCCTTGGCCGGGCTCAGCTACGCGGCGCGGCGCTACGGCCGCATGTTCGTGCCCCACCTCAAGGCCCAGCTGCTCATCCAGATCGGCAGCCAGCTCTTCCTGCCCGGGCTGCTCGCCTGGAGCATGTACGCCTTCTCTGACGCGGTGGCGGCGCTCGAGGGCGATCCCGCCCCGCTCGCCCGCAGCGCGCGGCTGACCCAGGGGCGGCGCGCGACCCTGGTGTGGCTTGTGCTGCCCTTCATGATCGTCGGCACGGTCAAGGCCTTCTTGTTCGACTTCGACTTCGTCCAGTCGCAGAGCCTGCCGGTGTTCGTGGCCTGGATGGCCCCGTGGGTGCTGTGGTCGTACCTGCTGCTGCTCGCCCAGACCTTCCTGTACTTTGACCGGATCGGCGGGATCGAGGCGCTGCAGCAGGCGGCCCAGCAGCGCGGCGCCGGCGCGGAGCCCGCAGGCCCGGCGGCGTGACCCAAGAAGCGCCCCTCCAGGCGGTCGCGGGGCTGGTGCGCCCCGGCCTGAGCCTCTCGGGCCTCCCGGGCGGCGCGCTGTCGTGGGCGCTGGCCCAGGTGGTCGTCGACCGCGCCCGGGCGGGCCGCGCGGTGCTGGTCTGCGCCGGCAGCCGCGACGAAGCGGACCGCCTGGTGCTCGAGCTGCGCGTGCACCTCGGCCCGGCGCGGGTGCCGGTGCTGCGCTTCCCCTCCGACGACTGCCGCCCCTGGGAGGGGGTCAGCCCCAACCCCGAGCTGCCGCGGGAGCGCCTCGTGGCCCAGCGCCTGCTCGCGGCGGGCGGACCGGGGGTGGTGGTCGCGCCGGCGCGGGCCTTGCTGCAGCGCTGCTTGCGTGCCGAGGTGCTCGACGGTCTGTGCCTCGAGCTGCGGCGGGGCGGCCGCATCGGCCGGGAGGCCCTGGTCGAGGCGCTGGTCGCGCGGGGCTACCTCGCGGTCCAGCGGGTGGATGAGCCCGGCTGCGTCGCGCGGCAGGGCTCGGTGGTCGACCTCTGGCCGACCGGCGCGGACCACCTGCTGCGCGTCGAGCTGTTCGATGACGAGGTCGAGAGCATCCACCAGCTCGACCCGCAGACCCGCCGGAGCCGCGGCCCGCTGAGCGCCGCCTCGGTGCTGCCGGCGCGCGAGGCGGTGGCCACGCCCGCGGCGGTGCAGCGCGCCGCGGACCGCACCCTCGCCCGGGTCGAGGCCGGGGGGGCGAGCCACCTGCTGCGGCGCCGGGTGATGGCCGACCTGCAGCAGGGGCTCTGGTTCCCCGCGGCCGAGGACTACCTCTGCGCGCTGCACCCGCTCTGCGGCCTGCTCGAGCTCGCCGCCGGCGCGCGGGTCGAGGTGCTGGTCGCTGAGCCGGCCGAGGTGGGGGCAGAGCTGGAGCGGGCCCACCGGGTCGCCGAGGAGCGCTGGCGGCTGCTGGACCCGATGGAGCGCCCAGCGGTCGACCCGCGCGAGCGCTTCCTCGACCCCGACGCGGTCACCGCCGCCCTGCGCGGCGCCGCCCGGCTCGGCGGGATGGTCGCCGAGGGCGACGGCGGGGGCGTGTTGTTCGACGCCCGCGAGAACAACGATCTGCGCGTTGTTCGTGGCGAGATCGCCCCGGTGATCCACACGATCACGGGCTGGCTCGACGAGGGGTGGCAGGTGGCGCTGGTCGCCGATGCCCAGAGCCGCCTCGAGCGCGTCACCGCGATCGTCGAGCCCCACGGGCTCAAGCTGCTCCCCCGCGCCTTGGGCGACTTCGGGCCCGGGGGGCGGGTGGTGAGCTGGATCGGGGCGCTCGACCGGGGCTTCCACAGCCCCTCGTCGCAGCTCGCGATCATCGCCGCCGACGAGCTCTTCGGCGCCAAGGCCCGGGTGGTGGCGCCGCTGCGCCGCGCCCGGGGCGCGGGCCTCGGCAGCTCGGGCCTCGCCCAGATCAAGGTCGGCGACTTCGTGGTCCACAGCCGGCACGGCGTGGGCACCTTCGGGGGCCTGCGGCGCCTGAGCTTGCCGATCGGCGGAGAGCTGATCGAGCAGGACATGGTCGAGCTGGTCTACCGGGACGGCGACCGGATGTACCTGCCGGTCACCCGCCTCGACCAGCTGCACCCCTGGCGGGGCCTGGGCGGCGGGCCGCCTGCCCTCGACAAGCTCGGGGGCCAGAGCTGGGAGAAGCGGAAGTCCAAGGCCCGCGACCGGATCGCTGGCTTGGCCAACGAGATCTTGCGCGTGCACGCCCAGCGCGAGGTGCTGCGGGGCGAGGTCTACGCGGGGCTGCCCGAGGCCTACCTGCGGTTCGAGCAGGCCTTTGGTTGGACCGAGACGCCGGACCAAGAGACCGCGATCAACGACGTGCTCGAGGACCTCGCCAGCGAGAAGCCGATGGATCGCCTGATCATCGGCGACGTCGGCTTCGGCAAGACCGAGGTCGCGCTGCGCGCGGCCATGCGGGTGCTGCTCGAGGGCCGGCAGGTCGCGCTGCTCTGCCCCACCACCGTGCTCGCCCACCAGCACCACCGCACAGCCCTGCAGCGGATGGCTGACTTCAACGTCCAGGTCGAGCTTCACAGCAGCTTCCGCAGCGGCGCCCAGCTCAAAGAGACCACCAGTCGGGTGGCCCGCGGCGAGACCCAGATGTTGGTCGGGACCCACGGCCTGCTCGGGCGGGACCTGCGCTGGAGAGACCTCGGGCTGGTCATCGTCGACGAAGAGCACCGCTTCGGGGTCAAGCAGAAGGAGCGCCTCAAGAAGCTGGCCCTCGCCCGGGACGGCCGGCCTTGCGAGTACCTGGCGATGAGCGCCACCCCGATCCCGCGGACGCTGCACATGGCCATCTCGGGCCTGCGGGACGTCTCGGTCATCCGCACGCCCCCCGAGGGCCGCCGGCCGGTGCAGACCCGGGTGCTCAAGTGGAACGACCACGCCGTCCGGGCGGAGATCTTGCACGAGCTGCGGCGCGGCGGTCAGGTCTTCTTCGTGCACAACCGCGTCGAGACCATCGAGCTCATCCACCGCCGCCTCGGCGAGCTGATCCCCGAGGCCCGCTTCTTGGTGGCCCACGGCCAGATGGAGCCCGAGCTGCTCGAGCGCACCTTGGTCGCCTTCGTCCAAGGTGAGGCGAACGTGTTGATCTGCTCGACCATCGTCGAGTCGGGCGTCGACATGCCCAACGTCAACACCATCCTCGTCAACCGCGCCGACCAGCTCGGCCTGGCCCAGCTCTACCAGCTGCGGGGGCGGGTCGGCCGCTCGGCGGTGCGCGGCTACTGCTCGCTCATCGTGCCCGAGGACGACGCCGCGGTGCAGAAGCACGCGATGGAGCGGCTGCGCGTGCTGCAAGAGCACCAAGAGCTGGGCGCGGGCCTGGTGGTCGCCGAGGCTGACCTCGAGCTGCGCGGCTCGGGCGATCTGCTCGGCGAGTCCCAGCACGGCGCCATTCACGAGCTCGGCCTCGACACCTACGTCGAGATGCTCGACGCCGCGAAGGCCCACGCCCGCGGTGATCTCGCCCGCGAGCGCCTTGACCCCGAGGTCGAGGTGCCGCTGCGCTGCTTGCTGCCCGAGGCCTGGATCGAGGACCTTGACCAGCGCCTGCTGGAGTACCGCCGCCTCAGCGCCGCGCGCGCCGTCCCCGAGCTGCGCGAGCTGCTCGCCGACTGGGAGGGGCAGTACGGCCCTCCGCCCGACGAGGTCCTCAACCTCGGCTGGCTCACCGAGGCCAAGCTGCGCTGCCGCGCCCTCGGCGTCGAGCGGCTCAGCTGGCTCAAGGTGCGCCTGCAGGTCGATCTGCACCCGGCGACCACCATCCCGTCGGCGCGCATCACGGCGCTGTGCGCGCGGGACCCGCAGCGCTTTCGGTTGGTCGAGCCCGGCGCGCGTGGCGCGCCCGCAGGAGCGGGCCGCCGCCTCGACGTACAGTTCGGCCGGGAGGAGGCGGCCTACCCCTTCCGCTTCATCCACTGGGTGCTGCGGGAGCTCGAGCGTGAGCCTGACGGGCCCGCGCCCGACCGGATCATCGACCACGACGCGGGGATCGAGACCCGGCTGCGCCCCCTTCCGGCGGCTGTGCCCCCACCCGCCCCTGCGGCTGGCGGGCAGGTGCGCCGCATCGTCCGCAACCGCCGCTGAGGTGCCCCGATGAGACTGAGCCGCCGCCACCTGCTCGCCTTGATCGGCGCCGCGGGCGCTGTCGCCGCCGCCGGGGCGGCCTCGGTCGGCCTGCGCTGGTGGGACCAAGCCCCGGACGCGCCCTTCGGCGCGCTTGAGGACGAAGAGGCCGCTGTGGTGCGGGCCGTGGGCGCCGCGGCCTTCCCGGGCGGGGCCAGCATCGCGCTGCACGGGCGGGATGCCGACCTCGACCGCTTCTTTGACGTGCTGCTGCTCGCCTTGCCGGCGACGCAGCGCAAGCTGCTCAAGCTGCTGCTCCACGCGCTGGAGTTTGGCGCGGTGCTCGATCAAGGCGGCCGGCTGAGCGCCCTCCCCGAGGAGCGCCAGCGGGCCTTCGTCATGGGCTTGCTGGCCCACCCGGTGGCCGAGGTCCGCGGCGCTGTGCAGGGCCTCGTGGTGCTGCTTGGCATGGGCTACACCACCCACCCCGAGGTGGCGCCGGTCATGTCTGCCTGGCACCGCTGCGGGTATGGACAATGAGCCGCGGGCGGGGGGCTCGACGCCCCGCTGGCCCGCGGCGCGGGAGGTCGCATGAGTGAGCTCGCGGGGCTGAGCCCCGAGGCTTGGCGCAAGGCCATCGCCGAGACCATCGGTCCCTGCGGGCAGCCGGGCTACCCCACGCCGGACCCCCTCGCGCTCCTCCAGCCCGCGCCGCCCGCGGATGGGGTCGAGGCGGTGCCGACCGACCGCGAGGTCGATGTGGAGGTCGTGGTCGTGGGCGGCGGCCCCGGCGGCGGCAGCGCCGCGCTGGCCCTCTGCGCGGCCGGCCTGGACGTGCTGCTGCTTGAAGAAGGCCCAGCACGAAGCTATTTTCGCAAGAATTACGCCCACACCGCGCGCTACCACATGCAAGAGGCGGGCACCATGGTCGCCCGTGGCTCGGCCATGATGCCGATCGCCGCCGGTCGGGGCCTCGGCGGCAGCTCGCTGGTCAATTCGGCGCTCAGCTTCCGGCCCCCGCGGCACGTGCTGGACCACTGGGCCACGCTGCTCGAGGACCCCTCGCTCAGCTATGACGCCCTGCAGCCGCTCTATGACGAGGTGAGCGCGATCGTCGGGGTCGGCATCACCCGCGCCGAGATCAGCGGCGAGAACAATGACCTCATCGTGCGGGGCATCGAGAAGCTCGGCCTGTTGGGTGGCCTCGCCCCGCGGGGCACTCCAGGCTGCGTGGGCTGCGGTGTGTGCTACTTCGGCTGCCCCAGCGGAGGCAAGGGCAGCACCAACCTCACCTTCTTGCCGCGGGCGGCGCAGCTCGGCCTGCGGATCCAGGCCGAGGTCAAGGTCGAGGGGCTGCTGGTCGAGGGCGGCGTGGTCCGCGGCGTGCGCGCGGTCACCGTCGACCCGCACACCGGCGCCCGGGGCGCCACCCTCACCGTGCGGGCCAAACAGGTGGTGCTGGCAGCCGGCGCGGTCGGCACGCCGCGCCTGCTGTGGCACGCCGGCCTCGGACCCCAGCTCGGGCCCCACACCGGCGAGCACCTGCAGGTGCACCCCGGCAGCACGATCGTCGCCATCTGCGACCACGAGGTGCAGATGTGGAAGGGCGCCACGCAGGGCGCCTACTTTCATCACCCCGACCTGCCCGGCGTGCTGCCCCACACCTTCAGCGCCCCGCCCGAGGCCTGCCTCGTCGCTGCCGGCTTCCTCGGCGACCGGTGGCAAGAGGGCCTCGCCCTGTTGCCCCGGATGTGCGGGATGCTGCTGATGGTCAGCGACAAGGGCGAGGGGCGGGTGCGCGCCTTTGGCGACGGCCGGGCCGACCTCGTCTACACCTTCGCCGACGAGGACGTGCACCGCATCAAGCGCGGTCTGGTCGAGGTCGCGAAGGTGCTGCAGGCCGGCGGCGCCAAGGACCTCTACGTGCCCATCCACGGCGTGCCCATGAGCCGCGACCCCGAGGAGCTCGCCGCCCACCTGCACGACCGCACGATTCGCGACTTCACCCTCTACGCCGCGCACCCCATGGGCACCTGCCGCATGGGCGCCCGGATCGAGGACGGCGTCGTCGACCGGGAGGGGCGCGCGTTCGGGCTCGAAAACCTGTGGATCGCCGATGCCAGCGTCTTTCCGAGCAGCCTGGGGGTCAACCCCCAGCTGAGCACGATGGTGATGGGGACGCGGGTGGGGCGCGCGCTGGCCGCGCGGGGCTGAGCGGAGCGGGGCGCTGCCCTGCCCGGGCGGCCGCAGCCACCGCCGCCGATCCGCGCGGGACGGAGCGGGGCCCAGTGCGCCGGGCCTCACCCCGCCACCCGGGCGCGGCCGCCCCGACCCGACGGGCCGCCCTCGCCGCTGACCACCCGCAGGCCCGCGGGGCGCGCGCGGCGCGCTGGCCGGGCCGGCTCGACCGCGGCCGCCGCGCCCGTGGGCGGCTCAGGCCGGCTGGCCGGGGCCATGGGCGTCGTGCCGAGCCCGCGGGCCTCAGCCGCGGCGCCGCCCCCCGCCGGTGGTGTGCTGGCCCGGCGCGGCGCCTCGGCCCCCGCCTGGCCGCGGGCCCGACGGGCGGCCTCGAGCAGGTCGCCCGCCGCGGCGCGGGTGCTCGCGGTCAGGTCGACGCCGCTGAGCATGCGGGCCAGCTCTTCTTGGCGGGCCGCTGGGCTCAGCCGCGCGATCTGGCTGAAGGTGCGCCCGGCGCGAATGGCCTTGCTCACGTGAAAGTGCGCGTCGCCGTAGGCGGCGACCTGCGGGCTGTGGGTGATGCACAGCACCTGGTGGTGCGCCGCGACGTCGGCGAGGCGCCGGCCGATGACCTCGGCGACCGCCCCGCCGACCCCGGTGTCGACCTCGTCGAAGACATAGAGCCCGACCGGGCCCATGCCCGCCAGCACGCGCTTGAGGGCCAGCAGCGCGCGGGACAGCTCACCGCCGCTCGCGACCTGGGCGAGCGGTCGCGGCGCCTCGCCCGGGTTCGGGGCGATGAGGAACTGGGCCGCGTCTAGCCCCCGCGGGCCGACCCGCTGCCCCTCGATGAGGTGGCCCGCGCTCTGGGGCTCGATGCCGACGTGCAGGCTCGCCTCGGGCATGCCCAGGCCCCGCAGCTCGGCGGTGATCGCGGCCCCGAGCTCGGCGGCCACCCCGGCCCGCTGGGCAGAGAGGGCGCGGGCCCGCTCGAGCAGGGCCCGGTCGGACCGCTCTGCCGCCCGGGCCAGGGCCTCGACCCGCGCTTCGCCCTCACCGAGCGCCCGCAGCTCGGCTTGGGCCGCGGAACGCCAGGCCAGCAGCGCGTCGAGATCACCGCCGTGGCGGCGGGTCAGGCGCTTGAGCGCGTAGACCCGCTCTTCGGCCTCGCGCAGGGCGCGCGGATCGAGGCCGACCTGGCGCGCGTAGTGGCCGAGGTCGCGGGCCGCTTCGATCAGCTCGAGCCGGGCGCCCTCGACCCGCCCGACGAGCTCGGTCAGGCTCGGGTCGTGGCGGGCGGCCTCGTGCAGGGGGCCGAGCAGCTGGCCGATGCGCTCGCAGATGGCCCCGTTCCCCGCGTGGAGGCCCTGCTCTGCCCCCGCCGTCGCCTGGTGCAGCCGGGCGCTGTGGCGGCCCCGGCTGAGCGCCGCCTCGAGCGCCTCGAGCTCGCCGGCCTGGGGCTTGAGCTCGTTGACCTCGGCGAGCTGCATGCGCAGCAGGTCTTCGCGGTCGGCCCGCTCTCTGAGCGCGGCTTCGGCCTCGCTGAGGGCTTTGCGGGCAGCGGTCGCAGCGGCCCAGGCGGTCTGGACGCCCTGGACCTCTACCCCGAGCCCGCCGAAGCTGTCGAGGTGGCCGAGGTGCGAGCTGGGGTCGACCAGCGTGTGGTGCTGGTGCTGGGAGCTGATGTCGACCAGCCCCCGCGCCACCTGCTCAAGCTGCTGCAGCGGCACCAGCGCCCCGTTCAGGTACGCGCGGCTGCGACCCGCGGCCGTGATGACGCGGCGAACGACCAGCTCGCCGCTCGCGCCGATCTCGACCCCCGCCTCGCCGACCGTGGCCTGGGCCACTGGATCGACCGAGAGGTCGAAGAGCGCCTCGACTTCGGCCTGCTCTTGACCGGTGCGGACCAGATCGCCGCGGCCCTTGCCGCCGAGGACGAGCTTGAGCGCGGCGATGAGCATCGACTTGCCGGCGCCGGTCTCACCCGTGAGGATGTTCAGTCCAGCGCCGGCCTCGAGCTCGAGCTCTTCGATGATCGCGAGGTTGCGGATGCGCAGAAGGTTGAGCATGACGTTGCCTTTGTCGCCTCTGGGGTGAGCGGGGATCGTGGCCCCGCGTGGCTGCGGGCGATCCTCTCGGCTTTCGTCAGTGTATAGGTGTTCAGTAAAGGTGTAAAGGTCACAAGATGTCCCTCAGGTTGAGGTCATCCACAGGGTATGTGCGGTGCTCATGCGCCACCTGGGGCGGGCTCTGGACTTGTCAACAGGCTTTGCCACAGCTGTGGATAACTCTGCGGGTCCGCTGTGGATGGAGCCGGTTCTGCCCGAGAGTCCAGGTTTCTCCATGGGTATGGGGCCCATGCGTGCGCGGCGTCAGGCCTGGGCCGAAAAACACGACGCCCCCGCCGGCGGTGCGGCGGGGGCGCGGGCGGTCGGCGGGGGCGCCGATCAGTCGATGGTCGCCTCCATGGCCACGGGCAGGACGACCGGGTCGAGGCAGACGGTGCCGCGGAACTGGTCGCTGAGGTCCTCGCCGATCGGCGGCAGGGCGCCGAGGTAGTCGGGGAACAAGATCGCGAGGCTGTCGGACAGGGGCGTGGGCGTGAGGCCGTAGTAGTGCGTGATCTCGTACTCGCCGCTCATCTCGAAGCGCAGCACGCCCAGGTCGAGGGGGGTGCTGCCCTCGTTGAACGCGGCGAACTCGAAGCAGGTGCCGCCGTGGTCGGGGTCCTCCCAGAGCTCGCGCCAGGTGACGACCAGCTCGCCCTGGCTGAAGCTGCCGGCGTTGACCTCGGTCGCGCCGTCGTCGGCGCCATCGTCGCCCCCGCCGCCGTCGGCGGTGCCGCCCGTCGTGGTCGCCGAGACCGCGAGGCTGACCAGCTCGGCGGCGGGCTCGGCGCAGTAGTACATCCGCCGGATGCCGCCGCCCGACAAAGACGTGCTGTCGGGCCAGATGGTGATGTTCGCCCCGTCGGGCCAAAAGGTCGCGCCGCCCGCGTCGGCCCAGTAGGTGAAGGTGTCGCTCGCCCCCAGCTGCAGCTCGCTGATCCGCGCGCTCGAGGTGCCCTGGTTGCGCAGCAGCAGCTCGACGCAGCTGCCCGCGGACCACGCGTCGTAGTGGCGCCAGTACACGGCGAAGTCACCGTCGACCAAGCTGCCGCGCAGCTCATCGAGGGGGCCCGTTGGCGTGCTGATGCCGCCGCCGTCATCGGCCGCTGCGCCGGTGTCTTCTTTGCGCGGGCTCAGGTAGCAGGCCTGGGCGAGCGTGAGGAGAAGCACGGGGGCGAGGGCGCGGTTGGCGCGCAGGGACGAGGGCATGCGGGCTCCGGGGCGGGCAGGGCGAGGCGTGGGTCAGAGCATACCCAAGGCGCCTGGGCGCTTCCACACGCTGTCCTGGCAGGCGCGCCACGACCGGGCTCCGGGAGGACCCGCAGGCGCTCCCCCGGGGGTGCGCCACCTCGTTGTCACCGGGGCGCCGCCAGGGCTCCGTGGGGCCAGGGCTACAGGGGATGCGCAAAACGGCGCGCGCGGCGACCGCCCCGAGACCTGGAGGACCGATGTCCGACCTCATCCTCATCGTCGACGACGAGCCCGACCTCATCACGCCGCTTGAGTTCGCGCTCCGCCGGGAGGGCTTCGGCACCCGCGCCGCCCAGAGCGGCGCCGACGCGCTGCTCAAGGCGACCCAAGATCCGGTCCCTGACCTGGTGTTGCTCGATCTGATGCTGCCTGACCTCCCCGGGACCGAGGTCTGCCGGCGCCTCAAGGGCGACCCGCGCACCGCCCATGTGCCGGTGATCATGGTCACCGCGCGCGCCGAAGAGATCGACCGGGTCGTCGGCTTCGAGGTGGGGGCCGACGACTATGTGGTCAAGCCCTTCTCGAACCGCGAGCTGATCTTGCGCGTGCGGGCGGTTCTGCGCCGCTCCCGCCCCAAAGAAGAGCCCGCAGCCGCCGACAGCGTGGTCTTTGGGCGCCTCAAGGTCGACCAAGCCGCGCACCGGGTCTGGGTCGACGGCGGCGAGATCATCCTCACCGCGCTCGAGTTCCGCCTGCTCGCGACCTTCCTCTCGCGCCGGGGCCGCGCCCAGACCCGCGAGTCGCTGCTCGAAGGCGTGTGGGGCATGCAGGGCTCGATCACCACCCGCACCGTGGACACGCACGTGAAGCGCCTGCGCCAGAAGCTCGGCGAGGCGGGCAATTACATCCACACGGTCCGCGGCGTCGGCTACCGCTTCGCCGGCTCGCCCGACGAGGTCGCTGAGCCCTGGTAGCCGAGCCGGGCCCCGGGTCCCGGGGCGGAGGGCGCGCAGTGAAGAACGGTTTTCGGGGGGTCCTCCTCTCGCTGTCGGTGGGGCTCCTGCTCGCCCTGCTCGCCACCGCGGTGATCTGGCACCGGCTGGTGCTCAGCCCGGGCCTCGACGCCGTGGTCGCCGACCACCTGCGCGCGCGGGTCGAGCTCATCGCGCGGCAGCTCGAGCGCCTGCCCACCGCCGAGCGGGCGGCCTTGCTCGAGGAGCTGGCCCGCGCCGGTGGCCTCGAGCTCTGCCTCGTGCCGCCGGAAGGCGGCGCGCGCGGCCCGGGCTGCGGCCCGCTCAGCCCCCTGCTCGGCGCGCCGCGGCCGCCGGCCGGCGCCTTGGCCTTGCACGATTGGGCGCCCCAGCGGGGGGGCGCGGTGCGCGGTCTGGTCGGCGGCGGCGTGCTGCTCGCGGCCGACGCCGCGCCGGTCCCCGACCGCTACGCCATCTTGTCGCTGCTGGCGTTGTTGACGGCCGGTGGGGTCGGCGCGGGCCTGTTCATGACCGGCTTCGCCGCCCGCCTCGCCAACCGCGACCTCGAGCTGCTGCTCACCCACACCCAGGCCCTCGCCCGTGGCGAGGACCGCGGTCCGCTGGAGCTCCCCGCGAACGTCGAGCTGGAGGGCATCGCCGGCTCGATTCAGCACCTCGGCCGGGCGTTGCAGACCACCGTGCGGGAGCTCGCCGCCGAGCGTGACCACTTCCAGGCGGTCCTCCTCGCCATGAGCGAGGGCGTGATGGCCATTGACGCGGCCGGCCGGGTGCGCCTGCTCAACCCGGCGGCCACCGAGCTCCTTGGGCTGCCGGCCGAGATGGTCGGGCGAAGGCTGGTCGAAGAGGTCGACATTGACGAGCTGGACGAGATGTTGGAGGACCTCGCCGAAGAGGAGTCTGCCACCGCCGAGTTCGTGCGGAAGATGACCGGCGAGCCGCGCAGGCTCTTGATCTCCGGCACGGCGCGTGACGATGGCGGCTGCGTGCTGGTGGTCCACGACATGACCGAGATCCGCCGGCTCGAGAGCCTGCGCCGGGACTTTGTCGCCAACGTGAGCCACGAGCTGCGCACCCCGGTGGCGGTGGTGCAGGCCAGCGCCGAGGCCCTCCAGGACGGCGCCATCGACGATCCGGAGTACGCGCAGCACTTCCTCGACGCCATCCTCCGCAACGCCGCGCGGCTGGCGGCCTTGATCAACGATCTGCTCAGCCTCAGCCGGGTCGAAGAGGGGCGCTACAAGTTCCTCTTCGCCGACATTGACCTCCAAGAGGCCATTGACCGCGTGGTCGCCGCCCTCTCGCCGCGCCTGACCACCCGGGCCCACGCCTTGGCGCTGTTGGTCGAGCCGGGCCTGCGGGTCCGCGCCGACGCCTCTGCGCTGGATCAGGTGCTGGTCAACCTGCTCGAGAACGCGATGAAGTACACGCCCGAAGGGGGGCACCTCGAGGTGCGGGCGCTCGAGGTCGACGATGACCAGGCCCTCATCGAGGTCATCGACGACGGACCGGGCATTGATGAGGTCCACCGGCCGCGGCTTTTTGAGCGCTTCTACCGGGTCGACGCTGGGCGCAGCCGCGAGGTGGGCGGCACGGGGCTCGGCCTCGCCATCGTCAAGCACCTCGTCGAGGCGATGTCGGGCGGCTTGGGCATGACGCCGAACCAGCCGCGGGGCTCGGTCTTCTGGGTGCGGCTGCCGCTGGTGCGGTTACAGGCCGCGCCTCCGCAGCCCGAGGACGACATTGACGACGGTCGCTGACAACACCGCAGCAGAGCCCGTTCAGCTCTTCCACATCCCCACCTGTGGCACCTGCCGCAAGGCCATCGCCGCGCTGAAGGCCGCGGGCGTGGCGGCCGCGCTGGTCGACCTGCGCCAGAGCCCCCCCGACGCCGCGCTCTTGGCCGCGCTCGTCGCCGACAGCGGGCTGCCGCCGCGCAAGTGGTTCAACACCAGCGGCCAGTCCTACAAGGCCGGCGGCTGGGCCGCCCAGGCTGGCGCGCTCGACGCGGCCGGGGTGGTCGCCGCCCTCGCCGCGGATCCGATGTTGATCAAGCGCCCGGTCGTGGTGCGCGGGAGCGGCCCCCAGCGCGTCGTGCTGGTGGGTTTTGACGCGGCGGCCTGGGCTGCGGCGGGGCTGCTGCCCGCGGTGGGCGCATGAGCCCGCCGGTCGAGGCCCGCGGCAGCTTGCACCGCGGCTTTGTGGGCGACCGCACCGCCCGCTTCCTGCTCGTCTCGCTGCCGCAGCTCGCCGAGCTGACCCGCCAGCGGCACGGGCTCGGCCCCGACGCCGCGCGGGTCTGCGCCGAGGCGATGGTGGCCAGCGCGCTGATGTCGGCCTGGATCAAGGGCAGCGAGCGGATCACGCTGCAGCTGCAAGCCGAGCGCCCCGCCTTCGCTTTTGTGTGCGATGTCGACGCCGAGGGCGGGCTGCGGGCGCGGCTCGCGCCGGGCCTGTTCCGCCACCCGGTGGGTCGAGGGGTCGACGGCCTGATGTTGGCCATCAAGGCAGATGTCCAGCGCGAGGTCTACCGCGGCGTCACCGCGCTCGACGGCCGCACGATCGAGGCGGCCCTGCGCGGGCACCTCAGCGACTCTACCCAAGTGGACGTCATTTTGCGCATCGGTGTCGAGCAGGACCCCGACGGGAAGATCACCGGCGCAGGCGGAGTGGTGGTCGAGCGCCTGCCCCAGGACCCGCACCTGCCCTCCATCACGCCGGCGGCCTTCGTGCAGACCTACCAGCACCTCGAGCACGAGGACGTCTTCGACACGCTCGTCGCGGCGGCCTTCGGCAAGATCGCGGGTCACGAGGTCGAGGTGCTCGAAGAGCGGGCGCTGCGCTGGCGCTGCTCGTGCAGCCAGGAGCGCATCGAGGCGGTGCTGTTCAACCTCGGCCCCGCCGAGCTGCAGGCGATGTGGCAAGAGGACAACGGCGCTGAGATCTCCTGTCATTTCTGCAACATCCACTACCAGGTCAGCGGCGACCGCCTCGCCGAGCTCTGCGCGATGCACGCCCGCGGCGAGGCCTGATCGCCCGACGGGCGCGGCGACCTGCGCCCAGAGGCTCACGCCCGGCGGCGCCTGATCCGTCCTCCCCAGACAGGGGAGGGACCGATGCCCGCCGTAGCGCCAACCTTGCTGCTGCTCCTGACCAGCGCCGCCCAGGCGTGGGAGGTCAACCACAACTCGGAGGGCGATCCCCTTCACTGGCCGGCCGGCCACGTGGAGTACTGGATCAACCCCGAGAACGGCCAGGGCGTGTCCGAGGAGCGCATCCGGTTCATGACCAACGCCGCCACGGCCGCGTGGTCCCGGGTGACCGGGGTGACCCTGACCTTCGACTACCTCGGCACCACCGGGGTCTCGAGCGCCGACTACACCGATGACAAGAATGTCATCTACTTCGAGGACGAGTGGCCGGCCGAGTGGGACCCGAGCTTCCTCGCCCTGACCTTCACCTGGTCGGTCGAGGGCGGCGAGATCATCGCCTTTGACATGGCGATCAACGAGGACGACTTCGACTGGAGCGCCGGCGGCACCCAGGCCGACAACGACCTCATGAACATGCTGACCCACGAGATCGGGCACGGCATCGGGCTGTCCCACTCCAGGGTGGTCGACGCCACGATGTACTACCAGGCCTCGCGCGGCGAAGAAGAGAAGCGGATCCTCTCGCTCGATGATGAAGAGGGCGCCCGCTACCTCTACGGCGATCTGCTGCGCTCTTCGGCCGGCTGCGCCACGGCCCCGGCTGGAGGGGCAGGCGCGGCCGCCTGTGCGGGTCTCGGCCTCGTGATCGGGCTCATGTCCCGGCGCCGCCGATCCGTAGAGGGCGCAGGGGGCCGCTGAGCCCAGCTCCACCCTCTCCCTCGATTCACCCAGTTGAGGCGCAGGCCCGCTCTTCCCGGGACCAGACACATCCTGCTCGAGCCTGAACTTCCCACGGGCGTGCTTCGGTGCGCTCGCTTGTGCGTGTCAGGCCCGGGGCGAGCCTGCGCCTCTGTTCCATCAGACGCCGCCGCGGAGACACCCTCTGCGGCGGCGTCTTCGCGTGGGCGCTGGCCGGCTGACCCAGGCGGCGGCCTCAGCTCTCGAGCGCGCCGTCGTCGGCCTCGCCGCCCGCCCGCTGCTGCAGCAGCGCCTCGGCGAGCTGGGCCCGCAGCAGCAGCAGGGCCGGAGGGTCGGCGTCGGCGGCCTTCATGAAGCTCGTCAGGCCGATGAGGTCGAGCAAGCGCTGCTCAGGGGTGTCCTCGGAGATCTGCAGGGCCAGCAGATCGTGCAGCACCAGCGCGCGCAGCCCCGGGTCCCGGCTGACGATCGCCAAGATGTCGCCGATGCTGCGGCTCCGCTCGCGCAGGGCGGCGATCACCGGCAGGGTGCGCGGGTCGGGGTGGGTGGCGTGCAGGGCCGCCAGGGGGACCGCGAGGGCCTCGAGCACGTCAAAGCGGTCGCCGTCGACCCGCAGGCGCTCGGCGATCACCTCGTGGGCGGCCGGGCCGCAGGCGACGATCGCCTCATCGAGGGTCGCCAGGGTGTCCTCGCCGCCGCCGGGCTGCACCCGCAGCTTCACCAGCAGGTCGGCGCCGGCGGCCGGGTCGAGCAGGGCGGCGGCCTGGGCGGCGCGCCCGAGCAGGCGCTCGTCCTCGGGCAGCACCCACTCGTTCACCAAGATGACGCGCAGCAGGTTCATCACCGCGGCAGGGTCATCGGCGAAGCCCAGCAGCTCGGCGCGGTCGGGGGCCTCGCCCCGCTTGAGGCGGCGGCGCAGGCGGAGCGCGGCGGGATCGCTGAGGGGAGGGGGCTCGGGGCGGAGGCGGCGGGTCGAGCGCTTCATCGGGGCTCCAGTGCAGCGGGCGGGGCCGTCGCGGCGGCCATGACCGCGGGCAGCAGGGGCAGGTCGGCGGGCGCCCAGGCGAGCGAGCGCAGGGCGGCGGGATCGGCCCAGCAGGCGGCGTCATGGGCCGAGAGCAAGGCGGGGTCGAGGCGCAGGCGGCCGGCGGGCGCCCCGGTCGCGGTGCGCAGCGTGGCGGCCCAGGCGATGAGCCGCACGGTGAGGTGGCCGTAGTCGTGGTCACTCTCGGCGAGCCGGGCCCCGATGTGCAGGCGCAGGCCCTGGGCAGACAGGCCGAGCTCCTCTTCGAGCTCGCGGGCCAGGGCGTCTCGCTCGGACTCTCCCGGCTCGATCTTGCCGCCGGGCAGCTCCCAGTCCCCGGCCTGCCGTTGGCCGGGCGCGCGCCGGGTCACCAGCAGCCACCCCTCGCTGAGGATGGCAGCGCAGACCACGCGCACCGGCGCGCGGGGGACGAGGGGCGGGTCAGCGGGCGGCGCGTGGCGCGGGGCGGTGGTCACGGGGCTCCCGGGGCCGGTCGTGGGCCCCGGTCCTGCGCCGCGGGCGCCCGGCCGTGCGCGGGGGATAACCGGTGGGGGTCCGCTGCCGTCAGCGGCGGCGCCTGGCCCTGCGGCCGCGCCTCTGGGGTCCCCATGTCGATGCGTGACCTCCGGCCGAACCCGACCATCACCGCGGTCCTCGGCCCGACCAACACCGGCAAGACGCACCGGGCCATCCGGCGCATGCTGGCCCACCGCACCGGCGTGATCGGCCTGCCGCTGCGCCTGCTCGCCCGCGAGGTCTACGAGCGGGTCTGCGCCGAGGTGGGCAGCGCCCAGGTGGCCCTGCTGACCGGCGAAGAGAAGCGGGTGCCCGAGAAGCCCCGCTACTGGGTCTGCACGACCGAGAGCATGCCGGCCTCGCTGCCGGTCGACTTCGTGGCGATCGACGAGGTGCAGCTCGCCGCCCACCGCGAGCGCGGCCACACCTTCACCGACCGGATCTTGCACGCGCGGGGTTTTCACGAGACCTACCTGCTCGGCTCCGACACCATGCAGCCGCTGCTCGAAGAGCTCGTCCCCACCGCCACCTTCGAGCAGCAGCCCCGCCTGAGCAAGCTCAGCTACGGCGGCGTGCACCGCATCGCCGACCTGCCCGCCCGCACGGCGGTGGTCGCGTTTTCGGTCACCGCCGTCTATGAGCTCGCCGAGCAGATCCGCGCGCGGCGCGGCGGCGCGGCGGTGGTCATGGGCGCGCTGTCGCCGCGCACCCGCAACGCCCAGGTCGCGATGTACCAGTCCGGCGAGGTGCCCTTCCTCGTCGCGACCGACGCCATCGGCATGGGCCTCAACATGGACGTCGAGCACGTCGCCTTCGCCTCGCTGTCCAAGTTCGACGGCCGGCAGCAGCGCGCGCTGACCAGCGCCGAGGCCGCCCAGATCGCCGGGCGGGCCGGGCGCTACAAGCGCGACGGCACCTTCGGGGCGCTCAGCGGGGTGGGGCCGCTGCCGCCGGAGCTCATCGCCGACATCGAGGGCCACCGCTTCCCGCCAGTGCGCCGGGTGGTCTGGCGCAACCACGAGCTCGACTTCGCCGATCTCGACGCGCTGGTGCGCAGCCTGCGCAAGCCGCCGCCCCGCCGCTGCTACGTCTCGCTCGAGGACGGCGGCGATCTCGACACGCTGGTGCGCCTGTCTGAGCGCAAAGAGGTGCGCCGGCTGGCTCAAGACGAGGCCGGCCTGCGCCTGTTGTGGGAGGTCGCCAGCGTGCCCGACTTCCGCGACAGCCTGCCCGAGGCCCACGTCAACCTGCTGGCGCAGGTCTTCGTGCAGCTGCGCGGACCGCGGGGCCTGCTCGACCCCGAGTGGGTGCGGTCACGGGTCGAGCAGCTCGACCGGCTCGACGGCGAGCTCGAGAACCTGATGACCCGCCTCGCGTGGATCCGCACCTGGACCTACATCACGCACCGCACGGCCTGGATGGCTGACGCCGCGGCCTGGGCCGAGCGGGCCCGGGTGGTCGAGGATCGCCTGAGCGACGCGCTGCACGCCCAGCTCACCGCGCGCTTCGTCAACCAGCGGGTCATCGCGCTCGGCCAGCTCGAGGCCGAGCCCGGCGGCTTGACCGTCGAGGTCGACGCGGCGGGCGCGGTCTGGGCCGCCGGCCACCAGCTCGGCACCCTCGATGGCTTCGACTTCACCCTGACCACGGGCAAAGACGACGAGGCGGCGGTGCTGCGGGCGGCCCGCGCGGGCCTGCGGCCGGTGGTCGCGGCCCGGCTCGAGGCCGTGCTCACCGCGCCCGAGAGCGCCTGGGCCTTCGATGACCAGGGCCTGCTGCGCGGCGCGGGCTTCGCGGTGGCCCGCCTGCGGCCTGGCCCGGCGCTCGACCAGCCCCAGGTGGTGCTGCTGCGGCACGATCTGCTCGACTCGGCCGGGCGGGGCCGCCTGCACGACCGCGCGGTGGCGGTGGTGCGGGCCTGGGTCGGCCGGGTGCTCGCCCCGCTGGACCGGGTCGACGAGGTGCACCTGCTCAACGCGGCGCGGGCCATCCGCTACCAGCTGCGCGAGGGCCTGGGCCTGTGCTGGCGCAAGGCGCTGGGCGGCGAGCTCAAGTCGTTGACCCCGCTCGACAAGAAGAACCTCGCGCGCATGGACGTGCGCGTGGGCACCACCCTGGTCTACGTCGAGAGCCTGCTCAAGCCCGACGGGGTCAAAGACCGGGCGCTGCTCTTCGCCGCGAGCAAGGACCTCCACCCCTTGCCGCCCCTGCCGCCGGCGGGCGCGGTCAGCATCAAGCCGCCCGAGGGCCTCAGCGTGCGCCCCGGCGACTGGGCCTTCGCCCTCGGTTTTGTCCCGGTGGGCCCCCGGGCGCTGCGGGCCGACCTGTTTGAGCGCTTGCTGATGCAGCTGCGCCAGCTCGGCCAAGAGGGGCCCTTCCGCACGCCCCAGGCCATGCCGAGCCAGGTGGGCTGCAGCCGCACCGAGCTGCACGAGATGATCGTCGCGATCGGCTATCACCTCGACGCCGAGGGCCTTTTTCACGCCAAGAGGCCCAGCAGGCCGCCGCCCCGGCGCCCGCTGCCCCCGGGTCGTGGCCCAGGCCGCGGCTGAACCACCTCCTGGGCGCCGTTGTGGTGGCCCGACTCCTCGAAGGTGCAGCGATGGCGCCCCTGGCCCCCGACCCGCAGCTCGACGCCCTGGCCGCCACCCTGGCCGCCTACACCCCGCCGCAGGTGCCCGCTCTGCCCGGCCGCACCAACCACCTGCGCGGCGGCGTGCTCGCGCCGCTGGTGGCCGGCGGCGGCGGCCTGACCCTGCTGCTCACCGTCCGGGCGCTGCACCTGCGCAGCCACGCCGGCGAGGTCAGCTACCCCGGCGGCCAGCCCAGCCCCGAGGACGCCGATCTCACCGCCACCGCCCTGCGCGAGGCCCACGAAGAGCTCGGCCTGCGCACCGCACGCCTGCTCGGAACGCTGTCCGAGATGCCCCTGGGCACGTCAGACTGGCGCATCTGCCCCACGGTGGCCCAGGTGAATCCGGCCGAGCTGCGGCCCGATCCGGGCGAGGTCCACAGCCTCTTGCGCCTGCCGCTCGGCGCCTTGCTCGACGCTGACGCCATCGACGGCGTGCGCTTCCCCCTGCCGCCCAGCTATGGGGTCGAGAGCATCTTCTCGCCCATCTTCGAGGGCGTCGACGACAACGGCGACCAGCGGCGGGTCTACGGCGGCACCGCCCACAGCGTGCTCGAGCTTTTGGGCCTGCTCGCCCAGGCCTTGGGGCGCCCCTTGCCGCCCGAGCGGGTCGGCGCGTGGAGCTGGGGGCCCAAGGGCCCGCGCCGCGCCGGCTGAGGCCCCGCTCAGCGCTCGCGCAGCAGCGGCGGCAGCGGGGGGAGCGGCGCCCCGGCGCGCAACATCATGATCAACGAGGAGATGGCCTCGGGCCCCAGGCCCGGCACCCCGTCGGGCGCGGCGGAGAGCTGCGCGGCCGCGCGCGCCGCGAGCCGGGCGGCGGCCTCCGGGCGCTCGAGGTGGGCGCAGAGGCTGGCCGCGGCGGTCTGGATCAGCCCCCCGAGCAGCGCCCGGCGGGCGAGGTCATCGCGATCGGCGACCCAGAGGGCCTCGAGGGCCTCGTGCGCCTCCCACAGGTAGCCGTGGTCGAGCAGGTCGAGGCCGTGCACAAAACGCCAGCCCGCCCACCAGGGCGCGCCGAGCTCGACGGGCGGGCCGCCGTCGGCGAGGTGACGGTGGCCGCCGACGCCCTTGTGGGGGTGCGGCTGCAGGCCCGGCACGTAGCGGTGGGCGGGCAAGGCCACCGCGGGCGCCCGCAGGGGCGGCAGATCGGCGGGCGCCGGCAGCGGGCGCGGGCTCAGCGCCGCCTCCGCCGCAGCGCGTCGCCGAGCACCTTCGAGACCAGCACGCCGCCGATGAAGCCAAAGAGGTGGCTCTGCCACGACACGTTCACGCCCGCCACGATGGGAACGACGCCCCAGAGCATGCCCCCGAAGGTGAAGGTCACAAAGAGGCTCAGCAAGACCGCGCCGACGCTGCGCTCAAAGAGCCCTCGGCCCATCAAGAAGCCCAAGAAGGCGAAGATGACGCCGCTAAAGCCGATGTGCACCGAGTCGCCCGCGCCGAACAGCCAGGCGCCGAGCCCGGCGGTCAGCGCCCCGATCACGCTCACCACCCACACGTCGCTGATCTTGCGGCTGCTCGCCAAGAAGCCCAGCGGGATGAAGGCGAGCGTGTTGCCGATCAGGTGCGCCCAGTTGGCGTGCAGGAAGGGCGCGCCGAGGATGCCGAGCAGGCCCATCAGGCTGTGGGGGTGCACGCCAAAGCGGTCGAGGCCGCCCGAGAACACGAGCTGGTCGACGATCTCGACCCCCCAGAGCAGGCCGGTGCCCTTGACCACAAAGCCGACCCGCTGCTTGGTCTCGGTGACCAGGGCGTTGACCTCTTGCCGCACCACGCTCGCGTCACCCATGCGCCCTCCGCGCGGCCCTCTACGCTGTCCGCGGGGCTGATGTTGCGGTGCGGGGGCGCTGTGCTTGGCGTGGCCCTCAGGCGCCGCTGTCCTCCTCCGCGCCGCTGTCGCCCTCCCCGCCGCTGTCCTCGCCCTCCCCGCCGCTGTCCTCGCCCTCCCCGCCGGTGTCCTCGACCGCGGCGGCCGGCGCGGCGGCGCAGCCGACGCCGATGTCGTCCACGTCCAGGCCCGGGGTCAGCACCAGCTCGGACTGGCCGTCGGCGGCGGCGACGACCAGCTCGTGCACACCCGCGTCGTTGCCGCCCAGCCAGAGCATGGCGACCCGGCCGTCGGCCAGCGGGCAGGGAGCGACGGCGTTGGCATACCGCGCCGAGAACTGGACGGGTGCGGTCGCGCCGGTGGGCAGGGTCCAGATGGTCTCGGGCGCGTCGCCGTTGACCGGCCAGCTCCCCTCAAAGAACAGGCCGGCGGGGCCCTCGTGGGGGTTCTGGACGAAGGGGTAGCGGGCGTCGGGCAGGGCGTCGGGGCCGACGAGCCGCTGCCAGCCCGTACCGTCGAGGTTGACCACGCAGGCGTCGTTGTCGCCGTCTTCGGGGTAGGGGTTGGCCCCGCAGTCATAGGTGATGCGCTGGCCGTCGGCCGACAGCGCCGGCATGTTGTTGTGGTCGAAGCTCGAGTCGGCGGTGAGCAAGACCGGGGCCGACCAGCCGGCCTCGGTGCGGTCGGTGCGCCAGAGGTCGACCGCGTGGGGGCCGTCGCCCGCGGCGTAGACCACCGACAGGCCGTCGGCCGAGATGGCCGGCATGCCCCGCAGCGAGACCTCGACCCCGCCGGGCAGCACCGCCTCGCCCTCGCGCAGGTCGGCCGAGACCCGCACCAGGCACTCGCCGGCGCAGCCAAAGCGGGTGCCCGAGAAGGCCAACCACGCGCCGCCGGGGCTCGGGGCGACCCAGCGGTCCTCGCCGGCGAGCCCCAGGGCCTCAGAGAGGTCCTCGGCGGGCTGGCCGTCGGCGGCGCTGCGCCAGATGTGCCCGCCCTGGGTCCAGGTGATCACCACCCCGTCGGTGGCCGCGGGCTCGTCTTTGTCCCCTTCGACACAGGCGGTGGTGAGGGCGAGGGCGGCGAAGAGGGCGATGTTCCGCATGGGAGCTCCAAGGGTCGGGGGCTGGGCGTCGGCGCAGGCCGCGCGCGCCGGCTCCACGCGCCCCGGGGGCCCCCATTCGCCGGGGCCCGCGGCCTTCGCCTTGCAGCGCCTTTCCGCCCGACCCGCCCGGGCGGCCCGGGGCGCGCCCGCCAGTGCGCTGCTGGAGCCCGTCCTCGGCGCCGCGCTCGGGTTAGGCGCCCGCATGACCACCGCCGCCGCACCCCGCTCCTCTGCTCTCTTGGCCGCGCCGGGGCTCCGGGCCCTGCTCCCGGCCCTCGCCGCCGGGCTGCTCTCTGCGGCGAGCGCCCAGGCCGCCGAGAACAGCGCCCTGCGCGTCTATCCGGCCGGCCTCGACGACTGCTGCGCGGCCAAGGCGGTCGACGCGCTGCGGGCCCTGCCCGAGGTGGCCGCCGCCGACGCCGAGCCGGCCGACGGCGCGCTCTGCCTGACCTTGCGCGGCCCCGCCGAGGCGGCCCTGCCCGCGGTCCAAAAGGCGCTCGACGGCGTGGGGATGGCCCTGCAGCGGCACGCGCCGGCCGAGGCCTGCGGTCCCCGGGGCCCCACCCACCCGTGGGAGGGCGCGAGCGGTTTTGACTTCGCGGCGCTGCCCGCCGACCAGGCCTTTGCGGTCAAAGACGTGCTGGTGGCCGGCAAGGTCACCATCCTCGAGTTCGGCGCGCCCTGGTGCGCGCCCTGCTACGGCGTGGCCGCGGCGCTCAGCGCGGGCGCGCGGCAGCGGCCCCAGCTGGCGGTGCGGGCGGTCTCGCTGCCCGGGCCCGACGCGGCGGCGGGCTTCGCGGCGCCGGCGGCCCGGCGGCACCTCAGCGACGCGCCGGGCATCCCCTGGATCTTCGTCTACAGCGCCAAGGGGCGCCTGCTCTACGCGGGCGAAGACCCGGCCCTGGCCTTGGCCGCGGCCGACAAGGCGGTGGCGCCATGAGCCCCTGGCTGCTGCTCGCCTTGATCATGGTGCGCGACGCCTTCGCCTGACCTGGCTGAGGGAACCCCAACCTCCAGGTCGGAGGCGCCCGCTCCCAGCCCGCGCTCGCGCGGGGCCAGCTCCGCGTCGAGGCGGGGCTCAACAGCGTCCACTTCGACGCGGGCCACGAGGCCCGCTGCCCCGACGTGGACCCGATCCTCTGCGCGACGACAGACCTGCCGCCGCACACGCACGCCCTCGACACGCGCCAGTGGCGGGCCCAGGTCGGCGGCGCGGTCGGGCTCGGCGGCGGCTGGCAGCTGCAGCTGCAGCTCCCGGTCGAGCGGCGCGTGATCGACGTCGAGTACGCCACCCTCGACGGGCGGGCCTACGCCCCGCCCTACCGCGACATCCACCACCG
>JBJONS010000699.1:0-5200 GCA_046051725.1 Pseudomonadota bacterium
GCGGACCCGCGCCGGGGTGGCGGCCGAGGCGGCGCGCCTCGTCGGCAGCGCGCGCACCGTGCCGGTGGTGGTGCGCTTCCACGAGGACTGGCTGCACCTCTACCGCCTCGCGACGGTGCCCAAAGACCCCGCCCTCTATCCGCTGTGGGACGCCGATCTCGAGCAGGGGATGCGCGACGAGCAAGCCCTGTTCGTCGGCGAGGTGGTGTGGATGGGCGGCGGGCGGCTCGATGACCTGCTGACCGACCCCGCAGGCTGGGTGGACCCCACGCTCGCCGGGCTGTTCGGCCTGCCGGCGGGCGGCGCGGGCTGGCGGCGGGTCGAGCACGACGGCGCCCAGCGCGGGGGGGTGCTGACCCGGCCGGCCTTCTTGGCGGCCCACAGCTACGCGGCCTCGTCTTCGCCGGTCCGCCGGGGCGCCTGGGTGCTCGAAGAGCTCCTCTGCCAGGACCTCTCGCCGCCGCCGGGGATCAACACGACCCTCCCCGAGGAGTCGGTCGACGCGCCGACCATCCGCGAGCGCCTCTCGATCCACCGCGAGGACCCCGCCTGCGCCGGCTGCCACGACGCGATGGACCCCATCGGCTTCTCGTTCGAGCACTATGACGCCATTGGCGCGTGGCGGACGAGCTGGGAGTCGGGCATCCCCGTCGACGCGACCGGCAGCCTCACCGACCCGGCCGGCAGCTTCGACGGGGCGGTGGAGCTCACCGACCTCTTGGTGCGCTCGGATCGGGTCAAGGCATGTTACGCGCGCCGATGGTTCGAGTACGGCATTGGTCGTTCCGCTGAGCCCGAGGACGCCTGCAGCCTCGACCAGCTCGCCCGCCGCTTCGTCGAGGCCGACGGCGACATCCGCAGCCTGCTCATCGACGTGACGCTGACTGACGCCTTCTTGCGCCGCGAGGTGATCGACGAAGGTGCGGCGGCGTCCAGCGAGGCCACCCCATGAGCCGTCCCCGCAGCCGCTCTCTCTGGTCCCGTCGGCGCGCCCTGCAGCTCGGCGGCGGCCTGCTCTCCCTCCCCGTGCTGCAGGGCTTGGCGGCCCGGCCGGCCCGGGCGGCCATCGGCGCGGCGCCCAAGCGCCTCATCGTCCTGCACACGGGCCAGGGCTGCGTGCTGCCGATGCACACCCCGGTTGGCAGCAGCGCGTCGTTCACGCTGCCCTACGGCCTCGAGCCCCTGGCCCACCTCCAGGACCGCATGGTGGTGATCTCGGGCCTCGACAACCGCGCCGCGTCCCTCAACAGCGTGGGGAACGCCCACCAGCAGGCCAACCTGAGCGCGTTCACCGGGCAGCCCTACGCCGTGCAGGACACCAGCCGCCTGACCGCGGCCGGGCCGAGCTTCGAGCAGCTGCTCACCGAGCGCATCGCCGGTGACACTCCGTTTGGGCGCATCGACCTCGCCGTGGGTGGCGGCGGCGCGGCCGGCTTCTACACCACCGACCGCTTCTACTCCGGCCCCTACGACCCCATCGTGAGCATGAACGACCCCTTCGTGGCCCTGACCCGGATCTTCGGCGACGGGGGGATCTCTCCGGCCGACGCCTGGGCGCTGCGGGCCCGCCGGGCGAGCGTGCTCGACGCGGTGAGCGACCAGCTGCGGCTGCTGCGCCCCCGCCTCGACGCCGAGGCGAAGCTGCGGCTCGACGCCCACGCCGACAAGCTCCAGGCGCTCGAGGCGCGGGTCATCGCCGGGCTCGGCGAGTGCGGTCGGCCGGCCTTCGCCACCCCCGCCGGCTACGACTACACCTATGATGACGACGTGTCGGTCGAGCTGATGGTCGACATCCTGGTGTCGGCGATGTCGTGTGACTACGCGCGGGTGGGCACCATCGAGCTGACCAACACCCACGACCACGCCTTCCCCTGGCTGTGGGCCGAGAACGGCGGACCCATCTTCGAGACCAGCGTCTGGGACAACTGGCACTTGGTGGTCCACGCCGACCACCAGCCGGGGATGGAGGTGGTCTATCGCTGGTACATGAGCGTGCTCGCGACCCTGCTCGACCGGCTGGCTGACACCGAGGACGCCGACGGGGACAACATGCTGGACGGCACGCTGGTGCTGTGGATGCCCGAGTTCAGCTCGGGGCGGCACTGGGTCCGCAACCTGCCAGCCGTGCTCGCCGGTCACCTCGGGGCGGGGTCCGGCGGGCGCTGGCTCGACTTCTTGCCGCTGCCGGCCGACGAGCTGCACGCGCGGCCGGACGGGGGCTACATCGACGGGGGCGCGACCACCCAGCAGCTGTTCACCAGCATCCTGCAGATGTTTGGCGGCAGCGACGGCCACTTCGGGGTGGTCGACCCCAGCGCGCCTCCGGGGCCCTTGCCCGGCCTGTGAACGTGGAGCTCCACCCCCGAGGACCAACAGAGGGGGGAGGGTCTCTGCAAGGGCGGACAATTTGGGGGCTGCGCGCGCCGCCGAGAGAGAGGGGAGAGCAGGCGGGTCTGTGCAAGCGGGAGAAATTGTGCAGGCCGCCTGCAGCCTCTGCCGGACAGACCTGCAGACCTTGCAGGTCCCGGTGGGGCGGCCGCGGGTCCCCCTCGGCGAGGATGACGCGCCGGTGGGCCGGTGGCCGGCGGGCCCGCGGCTGCGGGTCGGTTGGCACGTGCCTTGCTTCATGGGGGCCGCCACCCCGGGCGGTCAGCCCGACCAGCCCCGGGCGCGGCAGGAGGTCCCATGCGCACCGTCACCACCGCTGTCCGTCCCGTCCGCTCCACCCCCGCCGTTGGCGGCCCGGCGCTGCTGCTCCTCCTCTCGTTGCCGGGCGTCGGCGGCTGCGCGGCCCTCGACAAGGTCGGGTCGACCGACGAGCTGCTGCTGAGCGCGGTGTCGGGTGAGGAGGACACCCTCGGGTCGGCCGCCAGCGGCGCCCGGCGCGAGGCCGACGAGGCCGCGGCCGCGGAGCCCACCGCCCCGCCGCCGATGTTCCGCGCCTGCGACGCCGAGGGCGAGTTCGTCGGCCTGCTCGGCGTCTACGACGAGGACGCTAGCGGGGCCCTCGAGGGCGACGAGGCCGAACGCGTCGAGGCCGAGCACGGCGGGCACCGCGGCGGCCCGCGCGAAGGCCTGCTGCACATGCTGCGGGTCGTCTACGACATCGACCAGAGCGGTGTCTTCGAGGACAGCGAGCTGTCGGTGCTCTTCGAGGACTTCACCGCCCGCTGCGCGGCCATCCACGCCGAGCTGCTGGTGCGCTTCGACGCCGATGGCGACGGGGCGCTGTCCGACGCCGAGCAGGAGGTGGCCCGCAGCACCCACGCCGACGAGATCGCCGCCGAGCGGGAGGAGGGCCTCGCCTGCCTCGCCGAGGGGGAGCGCCCCGAGGGCCCGCCGGCCGGTGCGGGGGAGGGCGGCCGGCCCGACGGCGGGCGCGGCGCGGGGGAGCGCCCCGAGGGCCCGCCCCCCTTCGGCCCGCTCGAGGCCGAGTTCGACGCGGACGGCGACGGCGCGCTGTCGGAGGCCGAGCACGCCACGCTGCGCGAGACCCTGCGGGCCCGCGTGCGGTCCGGCGAGCGGCCGGCCCCGGCCTGCGCCGCGGACAGCGAGGCCGCGGCCGGCTGAGCGGGCGGCCGTCCCCGCCGCTGCGCGGGCCCCCGCGAGAGCGGCGGCGCAGCGGCGGCGCCCGGGGCGGCGGGCACGGGGCTCCAACACCAACACGCCCCCCGCAGCGCGGCGTTTAGGCCTGCTGCGGGGGGCGAGCGGGGGAGGAGAGTGGCGACCCCAACGGGAATCGAACCCGTGTTGCCGGAATGAAAATCCGGAGTCCTGACCGTTAGACGATGGGGTCTTGGGGAGGGCGGCGGGTGGTGGGTCGCGTGGGACTCGAACCCACGACCCTCGGCTTAAAAGGCCGGTGCTCTGCCGACTGAGCTAGCGACCCGCGAGGGACCGCGCCGCGCCGCTCAGGCTTATCGATCCAGGCGGCGTCCGTCAACGCGTCGCGGGGGCGTCGCGCGGGGCAGTTCAGAGCGCGTTGAGCGCCTTGAGGCCGTCCTTGGCCTTGGAGTTGCTTTTGTCGAGGCTGAGGATGTGCTCGTACTGGGCCCGGGCGCTGGTCTGCATGCCGGTCTCGACGTAGAGCTCGGCGAGGACGATGCGGAACTCGACGTTCTCGCCGTCGAGCGCGACGGCTTGGCGCAGGTGCTGCATGGCCGCTTTGCTGTCCTCGTCGAGCTTCTTGGTCAGCAGCCCGAGCCGGTAGTACACGCGGGCCTCGCGGAGGCCGTACTCGATCGCCTTTTGGTACGAGGCCTGCGCCTGGCGGTGGTTGGCGAAGCTCTCGGCGTTCTCGGCGGCGGCCAAGAACTGCTTGGCCTGGACGATGCGCGCCTCGCGCCGCGCGCTGTCGGCGTCGGCCTTGTACTGGGCGTTGTTGGGATCGAAGGTCAGCGCCATGCTCAGGGCGTTGCTGGCCTTGACGACGTGGCCGTCTTTGAGGGCGGCCATGCCCTCGGCGTGCAGCGCCGCTGCCCGGCTGAGCCGCTCTTTGAGCTGGTTGCGCATCTCTTCGACCGCCTTGGACATCGCGCGGTCGGGTGGGCGCGGGAGCCGGGCGGGGGCGGGCCCGCCTGCGGCCGCGGCCGGGGCGCGGGGTGCCGGGCGGGCGGGCGCCGCGGGGCGGGTGCGGTCGTAGGCGGCCCGCGTCGCGGGGTTCGACAAGATCCGGTAGGACTCGGTGACCGCGAGGAAGACCTGATCGAGCTTCTCACGAAAGGGCCCGAGCTCTTTGCGGAAGAAGCGATCCGGGTGCCAGCTGCGGGACCGCTCGTAGAAGGCCCGCTGGATGTCAGAGGCGGGCGCGCCGGGAACGACGCCCAGCAGGGCGTAGTGGTCGCGGGACTCGGCGATCACCGCGAGCTGGGTCAGGGTCTCGCGCTCGGCGGCGCTGAGATCGATGCCGTCGTCCATGGAGCCTCCAGGAGCTGCGGGCCACGGGGGCGACCGGGGCGCGCGGGCGCGCTCTTAACCCGGCGGGGGGCGCGGCCGGACCCGGGGCCGGCCCGCGCCGCCGGCGGTCCGCCGCGCGGCGATCCGCGGCGCTCAGCCTTCGGCGGAGGGGGCGGGCCCTCGCCCGGGACCCCGCCGGGGTGCCCGGCTTCGACGGGGCGCCCCGCTTGCGGGCTCGACCAGGCGCTCCGCCTCGGCCACGTCGAGCGCGGCGTCGTCGGCTTCGGCCGGAGGTCCGCCGCCG
>JBJONS010000700.1:0-2644 GCA_046051725.1 Pseudomonadota bacterium
CCTGGGTGGCCGACTACGATAGCCTCGAGTACTTCGACTTCCCGGCTGCCGCGTCGCGCATTCGGGCCGGGCTCGACCACGCCCATGGGGTGAGCCTCGTGCACCTCGTGCTCGAGGTCGCGGACGTGGCCGAGCATGAGGGGCGGTTCGCTGGTTACCCCTCGACCGCCGCCCCGGACTACCCGCTGATGAACTACCTGCCGCGGCTCACGCGCTCACACCTGGGCGAACAGCAGGTGTGGTCGTTCCAGGTGCCCGCCGACCCGAGCTGCGAGGGCACCTGGACCTTGGCCTACACCACCGACGGCACCCGCGATGACAGCAGCTACGGGCCGGTGGCCCAGGTGGGCGATGGCACCGAGGGCGGGTGGCTGTACGCATTCGGTATCGACCCCGACGACCTGCTGCAAGACCTGCCCGGGATCAGCCGCTCTGGTGTCGCGTATCTTGGGGGGACGGGCACGGTGAGCGAAGACCTAGGCTCGGGTGAGTGGGTGCGCTTTGGGTGGGGGATCAAGCGCCGTGTCGCCAGCGGCGGCGCCGAGATCGGCTCGCCGATCGGGCCGACCTGGCTCGGGTGGCGCGTCGACCCGCCTGCGGGCTGCGCTGCGCCCGCGCTCTCGGCTGACGACCTGACCGCCAGCTTCACTGATGAACGGGTGCCGGACTATTTTGAGCGGCTCAGCTGCGCGCTCACAACGCCGGACCCGCATACCTGCTGGTTCACCGCGGGGGCCACACTCGGCGGCGACTGGGCTGACCTCCTCGGGGGGGCCCCATGAGGCCGCGCGTCGCGCTGCTCGGCCTGCTCGCCGCGTGCGCAGGTCCCGCCGCGCCCGCCGGGCAGCCGCAGGACACCGCCGGTGGGGCCGACACGGTCATACCGGCCATCCCAGTGGCCAGCGGCCCGACCAGCGGCACCAGCCCCGACCACGACCGCGACGGCTTCACCGCCGACCTCGACTGCGACGATGACGACCGCGACAGCTACCCCGGCGCGCCCGAGGCCTGCGGCGATGGGGTGATCAACAACTGTGCGGAAAGGCCGCACTTGGGTGAGACCGAGGACTGCTTGCTGCTCGGGCCAGAGGACGCCTTCTCGTCGATGCGCTTGAGCTCGATCTACACCACAGAGACGGGGCTGGACGTATCGGTCGTTGGCGATGTAGACGGGGATGGTCAGTGGGACATCGGGATCGGCAGCTCGGGAGATGGTTGGGTGGAAGAGGTCTGGGACCCAGAGCATGCCGTTTGGGTGCAGATCTACCACGTCACCGGCGCGATCAGCGTACACAGCGGCCTGCTGTCGACACCCTCAGATGAGGACGTGCTCATTCGAGACCTGCCCCGCTTCCTGGGCCCCTCTGAAGAATACCCCATCGGCGCCAGCCTCGGCGGCGTCGGCGACATCGACGGGGATGGCTACGACGACCTCGTGGTCGGCGACGAGCAGAACAACGACGGGGTCAGCCCCGACCACGGCTGGCTGGTCTGGGGCCCCGCCGCCCTCAGCGACTGGGATCGTGACGCCCTGCTGCTGCGCACCGCCGACAACATCAGCTGCGCCTTCTCGCGGCCGGGGCCGGCGGGTGACCTGACCGGCGATGGGCAGATCGACCTCATCCTCAACGACCGCTGCACCGACACGGTCTATCTGCTCTCGGGCGCTGGCCTGCGGGCGGGTGAGCTGAGCCCGGTGGTCGAGCTCGCCGAGCCCAGCGCGATCTGGTACGGCTTCGGGCACGCGGTGATGGGTGATGTTGACCTGACCGGGGATGGCTTGGTCGACCTGGTGGTCGGGGCGCCGCTGCGGGAGCGCCGGGTGGATGTCGTCACCGATGTGGGCTTCGTCGCGCTTTTTGAGGGGCCGCTGACCGCGGGCAGCGGTGCCCTGCTGACCCCTGACGACGCGCTGCTCCGCCTCGACGCCGAGGACAAGGTGGACTGGTCAGAGTATCGCCGCTTCGGCAGCGAGGTCTCGGCGGGCGACATGAACGGTGATGGTTACGCGGACCTCGCGCTGGGCGATCCCAGCTGCTACCGTGACCCCGATGTGTATGGTGTGGCCTATGTGTTCGCCGGCCCGATTGAGGCCGACCTGCGCACCGAAGACGCGGTCTTCAACCTGCTCGGCGAAGCCTACGCGGGGCGAGGATACGTCGGCGGTGAGATCGACCTGCGCCAAGACCTCGACGGCGATGGCCGGGCCGACCTCTTCACCTCGGGGGGCAACAACATCGGCGAGCTGGGCGGTCCGGGGGGCTACTACGCCGCCAACAAGCTGGGCTGGGTGGTGCGCGCACCCCTCGCCGGCAGCCTGCGTGAACGCTACGCAGACCTGATCCTGAACGCACCAGACATCGAACTCTGGGCCTACCAATCGATGGCGACCCCCGACATCACCGGTGACGGTCGACCCGATCTGTTGATCGGGGGCCCATCGAACTCCTACCACCTGTTCGCCTCGCCGTGGTGAGGGTGAGCGGGGCCTCCGCCCGCTGACCCACACATGCCGCGCCCACCCCCGCCTCGCGCGCGCCAGCCCGGCCGCAGGGCCGACCGCAGGTCGGGCCGCGCCTGCGCGGCCGAGGCCGACCGGCCGAGCCCGCAGGACGGGCGCCGACGGCCGCAGGCCGGCGGGGCG
>JBJONS010000701.1:0-2530 GCA_046051725.1 Pseudomonadota bacterium
TGCACGGCGCCGACGCCGCTGACCTGGGGCTCAGCCTCGACGGCGCGGGTGACGTCGACAACGACGGCTACGACGATCTGATCGTCGGGGCGCCGGGCACCGCGTCCGACGCGGGGGCCGCCTTGGTCTACCGCGGCGGGCCCGCCGGGCTGTCGACCGACCCGGCCCTCAGCCTCGCCGGCGCGGCGGCCGGCGACCGCTTCGGCCTCGCGGTCGCCGGCGTGGGCGACGTCAACAATGACGGCTACGACGACATCGCGGTCGGCGCGCCGCTCTCGGGCGGCGGGCTCGGCGCGGTGGCGGTCTACCTCGGCGGGGCGGCGGGGCCCTCGGCCACCGCGGCGTGGTCGCGGGCGGGCAGCGTGACCAACGGCCGCTACGGCGCGGCCATCGCCGGCGCCGGCGACAACGACAGCGATGGCTACGCCGATCTGATCATCGGCGGGCCGGGGTCCAGCGCAGCGGTCGTGCCGCGTTTTGAGTGGGTGCCCGGGGGCGCCGCCGGCCCCGACAGCGCCCGCCTCGCCACGGTCACCGCCGCCGCCGGCGCCTACCTCGGCGCCGCGCTCGACCACGCCGGCGACGTCAACAACGACGGGTACGACGACGTGATCGTGGGCGCGTGGGGGGCCTCGTCGACCTCGGGCCGGGCCTACCTGCACCACGGCGGCCCCGCCGGGCTCTCGACCTCGATCAGCGCCACGCTCAGCCCGGCGACCACCCTGGTCCACTTTGGCTTCGCGGTCGCCGGCGTCGGTGACGTGACCGGCGATGGCTACGATGACGTGCTGGTGGGCGCGCCCGCTTACCTGTCTGCCCGGGGGCGGGTCACGCTGCACCGCGGCGGGTCGACCGGAGTGGTCACCTCGGCGGTGCTCACGCTCACCGGCGGGGCGACCGCCGACCGCTTCGGTGAGGCCGTGGCGGGCGGCGCCGACCTGACCGGTGATGGTCGGCCCGACATGCTGGTGGGCGCCAGCGGCACCAGCGCCTGGGGGCAGGTCTCGGCCTTCGCCGGCGCGGCGGGCACGCCGGGCAGCGCCGCCGCCTTCACCCTCGAGCCCATCGAGTCGACCGACAACCTCGGGCTGGCCGTCGCCGACGCCGGTGACGTGAACAGCGACGGCTACGAAGACCTGCTGGTCGGCGCGCCCGGGGCCGACCGCGGCCAGGGCGCCGCCTACCTCTACCTCGGCGGGGCCGCCGGGCCGTCCACCGCCGCGGCGGCCACGCTGCGGGGCGCGACCGCGGGCGAGCGCTTCGGCTGGGCCCTCTCCGGCGCCGGCGACGTGAATGGTGACGGCTTCGACGACGTCATCGTGGGGGCCTATGCCTACAGCTGCTCGGCGGGGCGGGCCTATGTCTACGCCGGCCGGGCATCGGGCCTGACCAGCGCCGCGCTGGTGACCTACACCGGCACCTCGACCAGCGCGGCCTTCGGGGCGGCGGTGGCCGGCGCTGGCGACGTGAACAACGACGGATACGACGATCTGATCGTCGGCGCCTACAACTTCAGCGGCGGGGCGGGGCTGGCGCGGGTCTACCTCGGCGGCGTCAGCCCCTCGACCACGCCCGCGGTGACCATCTCGGGCGCCAGCGGCGCGAACCTCGGCGTCGAGGTCGCCACGGCCGGCGACGTGAACGGCGATGGATACGATGATGTGCTCATCGGCGCGAACCGCGCCTCGAGCAGCGCGGGCCGGGTGACGGTCCACCACGGCGGGCCCTCGGGCACCGCGTCGACCGCCGCGACCACGGTCACCGGGCCGGCCAGCGCCCAGCTCGGGCTCGCGCTCGCCGGCGGGGTCGACCTGGATGACGACGGCTACGACGACGTCGCGCTCGGCGGGCCGTTTTCGACCGGCGGGGGCGTGGTGCAGGTGCACCGCGGCTCGGCGGCGGGCCTGAGCTCTACCCCGAGCCTCAGCCTCGGCGGCGGCGCGGCTGGGGCCGGCTTCGGCCGCGCGCTGCGCT
Organism: Pseudomonadota bacterium; assembly: GCA_046051725.1. Taxonomy (GTDB): domain Bacteria; phylum Myxococcota_A; class UBA796; order UBA796; family UBA2385; genus JAEUKK01. The sequence continues at coordinate 1,975 of JBJONS010000701.1, forward strand.
GGCTCGACGTCGAAGGCGACGGCGTCGACGAGCTGTTGGTGGGCGCGTACACCGCCGACGAGGTGCGGCTGTTCGCCGGGCCCGCCGGGGTGCTCGCGCCCGCGCCGGTGGGGGTCTGGGCCGGCGAGCAGGCCGGCGACCTGTTCGGCAAGACGGTCAGCGCGCCCGACCTGAACGGCGACGGCCGCGACGACGTGGTGGTGGGCGCCTATGGGGTGCTCGAGGGCGGCGGCGCCGCCTACGCCTTCCTCGCCTATGGCGACGCCGACGCGGACGGGGTCAACACTGCCGACGACTGTGACGACAACGATGCGCTGGTCGGCGCCGGCAGCGCGGCCTTCACCGACGCCGACGGCGACGGCTACGGCGCGGGCGCGACGGTGGCCTGCCCGGGCGACAGCGGCGTGGCCGCGGTGGGCGGCGACTGCGACGACGGCAGGGCGGGGGTCTCTCCGGCTGGGGTCGAGGTCTGTGACACCGCCGACCTCGACGAGGACTGCGACGGCCTGCGCGACGACGCCGACCCGGGCGTGTCCGGCCGCCTGACCTTCTACGC
>JBJONS010000702.1:0-21894 GCA_046051725.1 Pseudomonadota bacterium
GGCCTTCGCGGCGACCCGTTCATCTCCCACCGCAGCCCCAAAACGCGCCGCCCCCCCCTTCCTCCCGCCAGCAGCAGCCGAGGCCTTCGCGGCGACCCCTTCATCGCCCACCGCAGCAGCGGGCCGCGCCGAACCCGGGGGGTTTCCAAAGGGGGGACGTTGCGCGCCGCTGCGCGGCGCATCGCCGCGCAACGGCGGCGCGCGGTCCCCCCTTGGCGCGGGATGCATGGGGCCGCGCAGGCCCCTTGCCCCCGGGGGTCTGGGGGCGGGGCCCGCCCCCAGCATCAAAACCACGGAATCCTCCAACCGCGCAACCCCAACGGCGCACGCCAACCCAGCCAGCCGGCCAACCGGCCAACCGGCCAACCCAGCAGGCCCAGACCCGCGAAAACCCAAGAAAACCCCCAAAAACAAAGAAGGCCACGCCAACCTAGGCGCAGCCCCCCGGGGGCGTTGCGGGGGGCGGAGCCCCCCGCCCACCGATCAGGCCGGCTCGGCGACCAGATCGAGCACGTAGTCGATCGAGAAGCCCGAGACGTCGATGGTGCCGGCGTCCTCGCTGGTGATGCTGGCGCCGTCGTAGGTGCCGCCCCAGCCGACCGCGTAGTCGCCGACCAGGGGCACCGCGATGATCAGCTCACCCTCGATGGTGGTGCTGGTGCTGCTGGCGAGGTCGGCGGTCATGGTCGCGGTGATGCCGCCGGCGAAGGCCAGCGGGCCCGAGAACGCGCACTCGGCGCTGCCGGCGATGAGGGTGTCGGCCGCTTCGTCGACGACGAGGTTGACCGTGCCGATGCAGGCGTCTTCGCCGAAGCCGTCGATGGCGAGGTCGAGGGTAAAGTCGCCGGTGTAGTCGACCGGACCGGTCGGCTCGGTGCCGCCGTCCGTGCCATCGGTGCCGCCGTCGGTGCCGCCGTCGGTGCCATCGGTGCCGCCGTCGGTGCCGTCGGTGCCGTCGGTGCCGTCGGTGCCATCGGTGCCATCGGCGCTGCCGTCGTCGCCGGTGCCGTCGTCGGTGGAGCTGTCATCGCCGCCGCCGTCGGTGATCTCGCCCTTGCTGTCTTCGGCGACGGAGGGGGCGCAGGCGCTGAGGCCCAGCAGGGCGCAGAGGGCGGCGAGGGAGGCGCAGGAGGTGCGGGTCGTCTGCATGGGGGCTCCAGAGCAGGGGGTCGTTGGCCCAGCGCGGGCCGACCGGTGGAGGGGGTGCGCGCGTGCCGGCGATTGTGCCTGGGCGCGGGCCGATGGTCAGCGCGCTGACACGGGCTTTGCGACCGCGCGGCCCGTGGCGCTCAGCCGGCGACCATACCGCGAAAGCGCGAAAGGTAGCGCACAAAGGTCTCAGACGCGCCGTTCTCGGCGAGGGTGGCCGCGGTGAAGGGCGCGCGGTCGACCGGCGCCCCGCCGGCGATCTTGGCCGCCCAGTCGGCCTGGCCGATCGCCGCCCGGCCGACCGCGACGGCGTCGGCGCCGAGCGCGAAGGTGGCGGCCACGTCCTCGGCGGTCCAGAGATCGCCCGCCGCGACCAGGGCGACCCCGGCGCCCACCGCCGCCCGAAACAGCGGCAGCGGGTGGGCCTCGGGCCGCTTCTGGGTGTTCTTCTTGCAGTCCCAGAGGCTCAAGTGGATGAAGTCGGCCCCGTCTTCGGCCAGCCAAGCGGCGACCTGCAGGCTCTCGTCGAGGTCGAGGCCCTTGGTCTGGCCCATGTCCTCAGGGCTCAGGCGCACGCCGACCACGAAGCCGGGGCCCGTGGCGGCCCGCACGGCCCGCAGGCTCTCGCGCACCAGCCGGGCGCGCCCCGCGAGATCACCGCCCCAGGCGTCATCCCGGGTGTTGTAGACCCGCGAGAGGCCCTGGCTGAGCAGGTAGCCGTGTGCCCCGTGCAGCTCGACCCCGGCGAGGCCGGCGGCCTCGACGCGCCGGGCGGCGGCGGCCTGATCGGCGATGACCCGGTCGAGGCGGTCGGCGGGCGCGGCCTCGACCACCCCGCTGGTCGCCTTGTCGGACCAGGACGAGAGGCTCCAGGTCGGCTGGCCGGTCAGCGCCGCGTCGGCCCGCCCGCCGCCGTGAAAGAGCTGCACGAGGCCCGCCGCGCCGGCCGCGGCCAGCCCCGCCGCCAGCGGGCGCAGCGCCTCGCCCTGGCTGTCGGACGCCACCCCGAGCTGGCCCGGCCAGGCCTGGCCGTCGGCGTGCACGTAGGCGGCGCAGGTGGTGATCACCGGCATGCCGCCCTGGGCCCGGCGGAGCAGAAACCCGCGCTCATCGGCGGAGAGGTGGCCGCCGTCGGGCGACTGCTGGTTGGTGAGCGCGGCCAGCCAGAGGCGGCCGGGGAGGCTGCGGCCGCCGGGCAGCGGCAGCGGGCCCGACCAGGGGGCGGAGGGTGCGGACATGGGGGCTCCGGAGCGGTGGGGCCGGGTCGGCTGGGCCTGGGGCGGCATAGACTGGGGCGGGGTCGCCCGCGCCGCGCCGGCCTAAGCGCGCCCCGCGCCCGGTCCAGCCCCCCGCGCCCGAGGAGGGCCCTTGGCCCGCAGACGCGCCGCCGCCCACCCGCTGCGCCGGGCCCTCGGCGGGCTGCTGATCGCCGCGCTGGTGCTGGTCTTCATCGAGGGGGCCGCCCGGCTGCTGCTGCCGCCGCCGGGCGGGGCGAAGTCCGCCGCGGCGGGCCTGATGGCCCCCGACCCGGCGCTGGGCTGGCGCCTGCGGCCCGGGCGCTGGACCAGCCCGGGGCGCGACGGGCCGGTGGCGGTCGAGATCGGCGCGGACGGCCTGCGGGCCTGCCCCGACGCGCCGGGCCCGCTGATCCTGACGCTGGGCGACTCGTCGGTTTTTGGGCACGGGCTGGTCGAGGCCGACACCCTGCACGCCCAGCTCGGGGCGGCGCTGGCCGCCCGGGGCCAGCCGGCCCGGGTCTGCACGGCGGCGGTGCCCGGCTACAGCGCGCTGCAGACCCTCGCCGCGCTCGACGGCGGCCTGTGGGACCGGCGCCCCGCCGCGCTGGTCCTCGCCCAGATCTGGAGCGACAACAACCACGACCACTTCGAGGACGCCGCCTTGCTCGCCGCGCTGGGCCAGCCCGAGGGCCAGCTGAGCCTGCTGCTGTCCCGCTCGCGGGCGGCGCTCGGCCTGCGCCGCCTGCTCGGGCGCCCCGACCACCGCACGGTCGGCTGGCAGCTGCCCGGCGCGACCAACGGCGTGCGCCGGGTGCCCCTGCCGGCCTACGCGGCGGCGCTGACCGCCCTGCTCGACGGGGCCCGCGCGCGCGGGATCGGCGTGGTGGTGCTCACCCTCGCCAACCGCGAGACGGTGGGGGCCCCCGGCGCGCCCGGGCCCTGGGACCCCTACGTCGCCGTGCAGGCCGGGCTCGCGGCGGCCGCCGGCCTGCCCCGGGTCGACGCGAGCGCCGCGCTGCGCGCGCTCGATCAGCCGCTCGACGCGCTCTTCCTCGACGCGATGCACCCGACCGGCCCGGCCAACGCCGCGGTCGCCGCGGCCCTGGCCCCGGTCTTGGCCGCCGGCGCGCCGGTGCCGCGGGCGGTGCCCCTGATCGAGACGCCCCCCGATGCGTGGGAGACGGGTCCAGTCGAGCCGCGCTCGCTGCAGGTGCGGGCGGTGGAGGGCGCGCCATGACCGCCGATCCGGCAAGCTCCCCGCCGCCCGCCGGCGCCCGCGCCTCCCGTTGGCGCCTGCCGCCGCTCGACCACCCGCTGCTGCTGGCCGGGCTCATCCTGCTCGAGCTCCTGTTGAGCTTCGGCGACGTCGTTTTCGGGCCCTGGGGCCAGATGCACTGGGAGGAGCTGTTCAACACCCGCGCCGGCCTGCAGGCGGCCTGCGGGCACCTCACCGAGCTCGATGTGCTGCAGTACCGCACCTTCTGCGGCGGCTGCACCGCCGAGGCGGCGATGGCCGCCCCGCTGTTCTTGGCCATCGGCCCGACCGTGCTGGTGTGGAAGGCGCTGCTGCTCGTCTTTCACGCCGGTGTGCTCGCGGGCGGGGCGCTGCTGCTGCGCAAGATCGGCGGCCCGGCCGGTCCAGGCGCGGCCCTCGCCTGGGTCGGCCTGCTCGCCGCGGCGCCGGGCTGGTACCGCGAGCTGCTGCACACCGGCTGGGGCAACCACGTCGAGTGCGCGGCCTTCCCGCTGCTGGCCCTGGCCCTGCTGCTGCGGCCGGGCTGGGATCCGGCCGGCGCCGCGGCCCCGGCGGGCGGCGGGCTCTCGGCCTTCGGGGGTGGCCTGCTGCGGGGCTTTGTCGGCGGCCTGCTGCTCGGCGCGGGCCTGTGGTTCGGCCAGACCAGCGCCTGGGGCGCGCCGCTCGTGCTGCTGGCCACGCTCGACGCCCGGCGGGTCGCCGCCCGGGTCGGGGCGGCGCTGGGCCTGCTGCCCGCGGCGGCCGTCGGGATGCTGCCGTGGTTCGCCTACTACGGCGAGCGGCCCAACGACGCCGACGCGACCCTGGACTGGTGGACCCGGCTGTCGATCGCCCCGGCCGGGGCGATGGTCGACTGGCTTTTTGGCCCGTATCTGCGCGAGCACCTCTGGGATCCGCCGGACTATGGCCCCCAGGGATGGGGCGGACCCTATTGGGCGCTGCTGTGGGCGCTGGGCCTGATCGGCGCCGGGCGCCTGCTCGCCCAGCGGCGGTGGGGGACCGACCGGCCGGGGCAGATCGGCGCCCTGGTCGTGCCCGGCTGCCTGGGCGTGCTGCTCAGCGTCTACGTCCTGCGCTACGACCTGTGGAGCAACCTGCCCGACCTCTACGTCAACGGCGCCTTCAACCTGCGCTACCGCACGCCGCTCATCCCGATCCTCGGCCTTGGGGCGGCGCTCTGCGCGGCCTGGCCCTGGGCAGCGGCGCCGGCCCGCGCGCTGAGCCGCCTCGCCTTGCTCGGCCTGTTGCTGATCGGCCTGGGCCTGCGCTTTGGCCGCTGGCAGGGCCCGAACACCGCGCTGGTCGGGCTCCGCGCCTACCTGCACGACGGCTGGGCCGACAAGGTGGTGCCGCTGGGCCAGCCGCCGCAGCCCCTGCTGCGCGCCCAGGGGAGGGGCGTCGACATTGACGCCGCGGTGCGTTTTTTGGAGGATCACGACGACCCGCTGCCCGACTGCCGGCTCGACCACGCCCACGAGCTCGGGCGGCGGCTGGGCCTCGGGCTGGCCGCCGAGGGCCTCGGCCCCCACCGGCGGCGGGTGGCGGCGGCGGTCGCGGCCCTGCCCGATCCGGTCGAGCAAGAGCTGCTCGCCGAGGGCCTGGGGCGCGCGCTGCTCAGCGACCAGGGCGAGGCCGCCCCCGACCTGCCAGGGCTGCTGGCGGGCCTCGACGCGGTCGGCGCCGAGGCGGGGGCGCCGGGGCTCGGCGCGCGGGCCGGCTGGGCGGCAGGCAAGCGGGCGCACGGGGCCTTCCGCCCCGAGGGTGACGCGCAGCACGCCGCTTCGCTGCCCCCGGCGGTCTGGGACGGGGTCTGCGCCGGCCGGGGCCGTTGGCAGATCTGGACCGCGTCCAACGACGGCCGCCACCCGCCGCGGCCCCTGCTCGACCCCTCGACCGTCGCGGCCGAGGCGGGGGCCTGCGCGCCGACCGCGGCCTACGCGGCGGGGGCGGGCGCGGCCTGGGCCCGCTACGCCGGCTGCGGGCCGGGGGCCGCGGAGGCGCTGCAGGCTTGGCTCGGCCCGGAGGCCGACCCCGCGGGGGCTGCCGAGGGCCTCGCGGCCGGCTGCGCCCGGCTCCGCTGACGGGGCCGCCGGGGGCCCGTCGGTGGCGGGTCGGGGCCCCGGTCAGCCCAGGGGGAGCTCTTCGATGGCCGCCCGCAGGGCGCCGGGATCGAGCGGCTTTTGCAGCACCGGGCGCCCGCTGGCGGTCAGCGCCGCGCCCACCTGGGCCGAGGTGGTGGCCCCGGTCATGAAGACGAAGCGCTGGGCCAGCTCGGGCCAGCCGCGGGCGGCGTAGGCGAACAGGCTCGGCCCGTCGATCTCGGGCATCATCACGTCGCAGAGCACGACCTCGAAGCGCTCGTTGGCCATGCGCCGCAGGGCCTCTTCGCCGCCGATGGCGATGTGCACGTCGTGCCCGCGCAGCATGCGGGCGACCGAGCGGGCGACGGGCGGGTCGTCGTCGACCACCAGCACCCGGCGGGGGGCCGCCCGGCGGAGCGGCGCCGGCGCTTGGGGCTCGCGCACCGAGGCGCGCTCGAGCTGGGGGCCCGCGACCGGCAGGCGCAGGACGGCGGTGGTGCCCGCGCCGGGCGCCGAGCGCAGGTCGAGCGCGCCGCCCATGCCTTGCACGAGGCTGCGGCTGAGCGGCAGGCCGAGGCCGCGGCCCGCCCCCACCTGGCGGGTCGAGAAGAAGGGGTCGAAGACCCGCGCGAGGGTCTCGGCGTCCATGCCGGCCCCGGGGTCGGTGATCTCGAGGCAGACCTCGTCGTCTGCGCGGCGGGCGAGCAGGCGCACCGGCGGCGCGTCGGGGCCGGCGGCGGCGCGGGCCGCCTCGGCGTTGTCAATGAGCTGGACCAGCACTTGGACGAGCTCGGCCGGGCGGGCGGCCACCCGCGGCAGGCCCTCGAGCGCGCCGGCGGCCGAGGGCGGCTGTCCGCGGCGGGCCGCCACCTGTCCGCAGGCCGCTTCGACCGCCTCGGCGAGGGAGAGGGCGCTCGACGCGATCGGCGCGCCGCCGACCCCGCCGCCCAGCTCGAGCAAGGTGCGGAGGATCGCCCGCACCTGATCCACGCTGCGCAGGGCCTCGGCGCGGGCCCGGCGCAGCTCGGCGGGCTGCGCGCCGGCGGCCTCTCCCGTCGCCTCCCAGGCGGTGAGCGCGCCGGCCACGACCGTCAGCGGGTTGTTCACCTCGTGGGCGACCCCGGCGGCCAGCGTGCCGATCGCCGCGAGGCGGGCGTTCTGCTGCGCTGCGGCCTCGGCCCGGCGCTGCTCGGACAGATCGCGCCGCCCGACGACGATCCAGCGCAGGGCGCCGTCTTGGCCGCGGACGGGGCTGAGGCTGATGTCCTCGACCCGGTCTTCGCCGGGGGCGCTGCTCCGCCACTCGCCGCGCCAGGGCTGGCCCGACCGCCCGCGCTCGAGCAGGGTGGGGCCGTCGGCGGGCACCCGCACGCTGGCCAGCGGCGCGGCGTCACCCGGCGCCGGGGCCCCGGTGCCCGAGAGCTGCGCGCTGGCCGGGTTGGCCGCCTCGAGCTGGCCCCCGGTGGTCCAGATCTCCATCGCCTCGCCGGCCTGCTCCCAGGCCTCGGCCAGCGGCGTGATGCGCTGCTGGGCCAGCTCGAGGTGGTGCACGGCGGCCTTGAGCTCGTCCTCGGTGCTGCGCAGGCGCTCGAGCGCGCGGACCAGCTCGACCCGCACCGCTTGGCCCTCGCGGGAGCGCGTCCAGTCGGGCGGGTGGGGACGGTAGCTGTAGTCGCCCCGGCCCACCGCCTCGGCCAGCTTGACCATGCGCCGGGCCCGCCGGGCGACCCCCCACGCGGCGAGGTTCGCGACGATGATGGCGAGGCTCGCCGAGAGCAGGGCGGCGGCCTTGACCCGCCCCGTCGCTTGATCGACCTCGGCCGAGATATGGGCGCTCGAGAGGGTGGTGAGCAGCAGGTACCGGTGCTCGCCGATCTGCAGGCTCGAGCACATGGCCCGCTGCTCGACGCCGTCCTCGTCGACGCCCCGCGCGCCCACGGGCTGCAGCGGCGGCGGCCCCGGGCAGGCGGTCTCCCACAGGCTGCCCGGCGGCGCGAGGCTGAGCAGAGGCAGCTTCCCGTGCGTGTCCAGCACGATCTCGCCGAGGCGCGTGCGCATCACCGCGCGGCCCTCGTCGTGCACCCCCCGCGCCTGCGCCGCCACGGCTTGCACCGCGGTGAGGTTGATGCCGGCCCCGACCGCGCCGCGCAGCGCGCCGTCGCCCGGGGCGCGGATCGGCGCGGCCACCAGCAGGTTGGGCAGGCCGAGCTGCCGGCCGTGCTGCGGGGTGCCCCAGGCGATGCGGCCGGTCTCGAACATGCGCCGGATGTAGTCCCGGTCGCTGTAGTCGACGCCGGCGGACAGGCGCTTGCCGTCGGCGCGGATGGGGGGCGCGAAGACCAGCGAGCGGGCGTCCTCGTCGGCGATGTAGACGCCGCTGAAGCCGGCGCTGCCGCTGACCTGGGCGTCGAGCATGGCCTGCATGGCCTCGGGCTCCCAGCGCTCGGCGCTGCCGAAGCCGCCGGCGATCGCGCCGAGCAGCTCTTGCTTGCCGGCGAGGAAGGTCGCCATGCCGTCCGCGATCTGGGTCGCGTGCTGGGCCAGCTCGGCGTCGGCGTGGGCCTCGGCCTCGACCTGCCACACGCGGCGCTCGTTGAGCCCGAAGGCGGCGACGGGCAGAACGGTCAGGGCGCACGCGAGCAAGGTCAGGTGGATCTGAACCGACGGCAAACGCCGTGACCCATCTCCTCCCCGGTCCTCGTCGCTGTCCGCCCCGTCGCTCACCGGCCGTAGACCCCCTGCAGCTCGGCCTTGCCGATGCTGTTGGCGTTGACCATGAAGCCGATGAGGCTGGCGGTCGCGTTGGGGGGCAGCTCGAGCTTGGCGACCTTCAGCGCATAGACGGTGAAGACGTAGCGGTGGGGCTTGTCGCCCGGCGGCGGGCAGGGGCCGCCCCAGCCCGGGGCGCCGAAGTCGGTCGTGCCCTGCTTGCTGCCCGCCGGCAGCTTGTCGCCGACGCCCGCCGGCAGGCCGGTGGTGCTGGCCGGCAGGTCATAGACCACCCAGTGCCACCAGCCCGCGCCGCCGGTGGGGGCGTCGGGGTCGTGCACCAGCACCGCGAAGCTCTGGGTCTCTTTGGGCGCGCCGGCCCAGCTCAGCGCCGGCGACTGGTTCTTGCCAGAGCAGCCGAAGCCGGAGAAGACGTGGGTGTCGGCGATCTTGGCGCCCGGCGCGATGTCGGCGCTGGAGAGCGTCATGGCCTGGGCGGGGGCGAGGCCGAGGGTGAGGGCGAGCAGCAAGGCGGTCAAGGGGAGCTCCGAACGGAACGGGTCGGTGGGACAGGACGCGCAGCCCGGTGGGGTCAACGGAGAGGGGGCGGGCGGCGCGTGGGAGGAAGACGGGCGCATCGCCGGAGGGCCGAGGCGCCGGTCGCGGCTCAGCGGGCCGGCTTGGCCTGGTCGCAGCCGCCCACGAAGGGCAGGTCGTGGTGGCGGGGTGGCGGGGTGCGCGACCGGTCGCCGTCAAAGGGCGCGAGCGCGGCGGCCCCGGCGGTCGCGGCCGCCGCGGCCTCGGCCATCTCAAGCAGCAGCACCGGATCGATGTTCTCGACGCCGTCGCAGGCCCGGTGGTAGCACGCGTCGAGCGGCTCGCCGGCCGCGCCGCCGTAGACCAGCGCCTCGTGCGCCGACTTGGCCACCTCGGCGCCCGAGAAGAGCCCGCCCGCCGGCACCCCCGCCAGGATGAACGGGCCGTAGTCGCTGCGGCCGTCGAAAGCGGTCGGCGACCACTGCAGGTCCCGGGCGTCGAAGTGGTCGGTGAACAGGGCCTCGAGCACCTCGCTGCCGACCGGGGCCTCGGCCCCGCCGAGCAGGGCGTCGCCGTCGCCGTCATAGACCGCCCGCAGGCCGTTGGGGCTGGCCAACATGTCGAAGTTGAGGTTGGCCACGTGCGCGGCCAGGGCCGCCTCGTCCAGCGCGCGCACGTAGGCGAAGCTGCCGATGAGGCCCTCTTCTTCGGCGCCCCAGAAGGCGAAGCGCAGGGTGTCGCGGGGGGCGGGCTCTCCGTCGGCGCGCAGGGCGGCCGCTTGCAGGGCCAGCTCGAGCACGGTGGCGGTGCCGCTGCCGTTGTCGTTGATCCCGGGCCCGGCGGCGACCGAGTCGAGGTGGGCGCCCACGACCACGAGATCGGCGGTCTGGCCGGGCAGGTCGGCGAGCAGGTTGACCGAGGGGAAGCGCTCGACCGAGACCTGCGCCTCGATGGTCACGGTCAGCGGGCCCACCGCCATGCGCTCGAGCAGGGCCTCGGCCACGGCGGTGGTGGCGTCGATCACGGGCACGCTGTGGGCGAGCGCGTCGTCGAGCTGGCCCTCGATGAGGCCGCGGCGGTCGGCCTGGCCCTCGTTGAACACGATCACCCCGATGGCGCCGGCCGCCTCGGCCATGGCGACCTTCTCAGAAAAGCTGCAGCCCCCGCGCTGCACGAGCGCCAGCGCGCCCGCCTCAAAGGTGTCCCAGTCGGCGTCTTGGCAGCCGCTGTCGGTCGAGTTGGTGCCGCCCGGCGGCGGCAGCTGCAGGTCGACCGGCAGCAGGCGCCCGGTGGCCCGCCCCGGCGGGCTGCGCCCGAAGTTCTGGTAGTCGACCCCGGCGTCCAGATCGCTGAGCCCCTCGACGGCCAGCACGCCCGGGCCGGTCTCGGACCAGATGCCGTGGGTGAAGGGCACGCGCTGGACCGCGTACCCGGCCGCTTCGAGGGCGCTCTGTACGTAGTCGGCGCTCTGGTCGAAGGCGCCGCTGCCCAGCACCCGGGTGCGCCCCGAGGCCGCCGAGATGGTGTCCAGCGCGTCGAGGTGGGCGAGCAGCCGGTCGATGTCCATCGCCTCGGGCAGGCTCGTGCGCGCGGGCGCCGCTTCGTCGGGGGCGCCGGTGTCCGCCGCGGGAGCCCCGTCGCTTTTGGGGGCGGGTCCCGCGCAGGCGGCGGCCCAGAGCGGCAGGGCGAGCAGGGGGAGCGGCAGCGGTGCGCGCGGGGATCGGCCGGAGGCAGGTTGAGGGCGCATGGGGCCTCCGGAGGATGGGTGGCGTGCCTTATCCTTACGCCGGCCGGGCGTTGGCCGCGGCGGCGGCCAGCGTCCGGATCTCGGACCACCGCCGCTCGGCGATGAGGGCCGGGGTGGCGACCCAGCTGCCGCCGACGCAGATGACGTTGGGCAGGGCGAGGTAGGCGGCCAGCTCTTCGGCGCGGACCCCTCCGGTCGGGCAGAAGCGGAGCGCGGGCAGCGGGCCCGCCCAGGCGGGCAGCAGGCGCAGCGCGTTCATCGGCGCGGCGGGGAAGAGCTTGAGCGTGTCAAAACCACGCTCTGCAGCGGTCATCGCCTCGCTGATCGTCGCCACCCCCGGCAGCAGGGGGATGGGCGCCTGGATGGCCGCTGCCAGCAGGTCGGGGCTCAGCCCGGGCGACACCGCGAAGACTGCCCCCGCGTCGGCGCTCGCCTTGAGGTCGTCGGGGCGCAGCACGGTGCCCGTCCCGACGATGGCCCCGGGGACGTGCGCGGCGATGCGCTCGACCGCGCGCAGGGCCGCCGGCGTCCGCAGGGTCAGCTCGAGCACCGGCAGGCCGCCCTCGACGAGCGCTTCGGCGAGATCGACGGCCAGATCAGCGTCGTCGACGATCAAGACCGGGATCACCGGGGCGCGGGAGAGCAGCGCCCGCAGGCCCGCCTGGGGCCCGGCGGCGGAGGGGTCAGGCATCAGGGGCTCCAACAAGGGCGGGTGAGGGGAGGGGATCGGCGGGTACGTCGGGCAGCACTCCGCCCCCGCGCTCGGCGGGCAAGGCCTGGCTGCGGAGGGGTCCGAAGAGGGGTCGCCCGTAGCCGAGGGCCGAGGCCGGGGCCGGAGCGAGGGGCCGCGCCGCCCACTCCTCGGCGGGCACCAGCACATCGAGCCGGCCGCTCAGCGCGTCAAGGTGCAGCAGGTCGCCATCCTGGAGCCGCGCGATGCCGCCGCCCAGCGCGCCCTCGGGGCTCAGGTGGATCGCGGCTGGGACCTTCCCGCTGGCCCCCGACATGCGCCCGTCGGTGACCAAGGCGACGCGCTGCCCGCGGTCTTGGAGCACGCTCAGCGCCGGGGTCAGGCCGTGCAGCTCGGGCATGCCGTTGGCCCGCGGCCCCTGAAAGCGCACCACCGCGATGAGATCGCCGACCAGCGCGCCGGCGGCGAAGGCGGCCGACAGCGCCTCTTGGCTGTCGAAGACCCGGGCCGGCGCGGTGATGCTCAGGCGGTCCTCGGCCACCGCCGAGGACTTGAAGATGGCCTGGCCGAGCGGGCCGACCACGCGCCGCATGCCCCCGTCGGGGCGAAAGGGCGCCGCGGCGCCCCGCAGCACGCTGGGCGCCAAGCTGGCCTCTGGCGCCGGGACCCGCTCAACCCCGCCGGTGGGGTCCAGCCGGGCCTCGACCGCGTAGCGCCGCAGCCCGGGGCCCGCGACGGTCTGCACCTCGTCCTGCAGCAGGCCGGCCCGCAGCAGGTCGCCGATCAGCGCGCCGGGGCCGCCGGCCGCGGTGAAGTGGTTGATGTCGGCCGAGCCGTTCGGGTAGACCCGCATCAGCAGGGGCACGACCGCCGACAGGGCGTCCATGTCCTCCCACTCGAGCCGCAGGCCCGCCGCGGCGGCGATCGCTACGAGGTGCAGGGCGTGGTTCGTGCTGCCGCCGCTGGCCAACAGGCCGACCACGCCGTTGATGATGGCGCGCTCATCGATGATCTCGCCGATGCCGGGCCCGCCGTCGGCGACGAGGCGCAGGGCCGTCGCCACCGCGTCGTCGGTGAGCGCCGCCCGCAGCGGGGTCCCCGGGTTGATGAAGGTGCCGCCGGGCACGTGCAGGCCCATGCACTCCATCAGCAGCTGGTTGCTGTTGGCGGTCCCGTAAAAGGTGCAGGTCCCCGGCCCGTGGTAGGCCGCCGACTCGGACGCGAGCAGCTCTTGGCGGGTGGCCTTGCCCTCGGCGTAGCGCTTGCGCACCGCCGCCTTCTCGTCGTTGGTCGAGCCGCTGGGCATCGGGCCGGCCGGCACGAAGACCCCGGGCAGGTGCCCATAGGCCAGCGCGCCGATGAGCAGCCCGGGCACGATCTTGTCGCAGACACCGAGGTAGAGCGCGCCGTCGAACATGTCGTGCGAGAGCGCCACGCAGGTCGACAGCGCGATGATGTCCCGCGACAGCAGCGACAGCTCCATGCCCGGCTGACCCTGGGTCACGCCGTCGCACATGGCCGGAACTCCCCCAGCGACCTGGGCCGTCGCGCCGAGGGCGCGGGCCGCCGCTTTGATCTGGTCTGGGTAGGTCGCGAAGGGCTGGTGCGCCGACAGCATGTCGTTGTGGGCGGTCACGATGCCGAGGTTCGGCGTCTGCTCGCCGGCGAGGCGGGCCTTGTCCTCGGCCCCGCAGGCCGCGAACCCGTGGGCGAGGTTGCCGCAGGCGAGCTGGGCCCGGCGGCGGGCCGGGCGGCGCTGCGCCGAGAGGCCGGCGAGGTAGGCGGCGCGTGCCCCCTGGCTGCGCGCGGCGAGCCGGGCGGTGACCGCCGCGATGACGGGGTGGGTGGTCATGGGTCGGCTCCAGGGCAGAGGGGAGGGGCGGACGGGGCAAGCCCACCGCAGATCAGGCGGGGTCGGGGCACCACCAGACGGTGAGGGGCGCCCGGGCCCCGCGCAGGACCTCGACCACCGGAGGGGGGGCCGCGGCCTGCAGCGCCGCCTCGAGCACGGCCCGCTTCTCGGCGCCCTCGATGTGCAGGGCGACCGCCCCGGCGTCGAGCAGGGCGGCGCGGTTGAGGCTGACCCGCGGCTCGGGCGCGCCGGGCGCCCGCAGCGCGACCGCCGCGGGCGGGGCGTGGAGGCTGAGGGCGGCGGCCAGCGTGTCTCCCCCAGGGAAGAGGCTGGCGGTGTGCCCATCGGTGCCCATGCCCAGCACGGTCAGCGCGGCGGGCGGCGGTCCCGCGGCGAGGCGGACCGCGATCTGCGCCGCGACGGCCTCGGGCTGCACGCCGGCGGGCGCGCTCATGTCGATCCGCGCGGCGGCCGCGGCGGGCGTGCCGGCCAGCGCGGCGCGCAGCGCCCCGAGGTTGCTGCGCGGGTGGTCGGCGGGCACGGCGCGCTCATCGGCCAGCCACAGCTCGACCGCGGCCCAGTCCAGGGGCTGCGCGGCCAGCGCCGCGAGCATGCGCCGGGGGGTGCTGCCGCCCGAGAGGATGAGGCGGCCCCGCCCGGTCTCCCGCAGCTGGTCCCGCAGCCGCGCCGCTGCCTCGGCGGCCAGCGCGGCCGCGAGCGCGTCCGGCCCGTCGAAAATCCGCCACTCCAGCGTCAGCGGCGTCATTCAGACCGTCTCCTCGTGCCAGGTGCGGCCGTCGCGCTCGATGAGGGCGACCGAGCGGGTGGGGCCCCAGGTGCCGGCGGTGTAGGCGTTGGGCGCGGTGCCCTCGTTCTCCCAGGCTTCGAGGATCGGGTCGATCCACCGCCAAGCCGCCTCGACCTCGTCGCGGCGCATAAAGAGCGTCTGGTTGCCGCGCACCACGTCCATCAGCAGGCGCTCGTAGGCGTCGGGGTTTCGGATGCCGAAGGCCTCGGCGAAGCTCATGTCGAGGGGCACGTGCCGCAGGCGCATGCCGCCCGGCCCGGGGTCCTTGATCATCACCCACTGCTTGACGCCCTCGTCGGGCTGCAGGCGCAGCACGAGCTTGTTGGCCTGCACCGCCCCTGATCCGGTGGGGAAGATGTTGTGGGGGATCGGCCGGAAGGCCACGACGATCTCGGACACGCGGCTCGGCAGGCGCTTGCCGGTGCGCAGGTAGAAGGGCACGCCCGCCCAGCGCCAGTTGGCGACCTCGGCCTTGATCGCCACGAAGGTCTCGGTGCGGCTGCGGGTCACCCCCGCCTCTTCGGTGTAGGCGGGGATGCGGTCGCGCGCGGTGGACAGGCCCATGTACTGGCCGCGCACCGTGAGCTGGGCAGCGTTCTCGATGGTGATCGGGCGCAGGGCCTTGAGCACTTTGAGCTTCTCGTCGCGCACCGAGTCGGCGGTGTAGGACTCGGGCGGCTCCATCGCCACGAGGCAGAGCAGCTGCAGCAGGTGGTTCTGCACCATGTCGCGCAGGGCGCCGGCCGTCTCGTAGTACGAGCCCCGCCCGCCGACGCCCAGGGTCTCGGCCACGGTGATCTGGACGTGGTCGATGTGGGCGGCCCCCCACAGCGGCTCAAAAAGCGCGTTGGCGAAGCGCAGCGCCATCAGGTTCTGCACCGTCTCTTTGCCGAGGTAGTGGTCGATGCGGAAGACCTGGCTCTCGCTGAAGACGGCGCCCACCGCGTCATTGACGAGGCGCGAGCTCTCGAGGTCGCGGCCCATGGGCTTCTCGATGACCACCCGGCTCTTGGGGGTCACGAGGCGGGTCTGGCCGACCCGCTCGCAGATGGGCCCAAAGAAGCGCGGCGCGACGGCGAGGTAGAAGGCGCGGACGCGGTCCTCGCGGCCGGTCAGCAGGGCCGAGAGCTCGTCCCAGCCGAGGTCCGAGGCGGCGTCGACCGTGACGTGGTGGCAGCAGGCCAAGAAGCGCTCGAGCAGCTCGGTGTCGCGCACATCGTCAGGCACGCTGCTCTCGATGGCGCCGAGCACGAGGCTGCGGTAGGCCGGCGAGTCGAGCTCGTCGCGCGAGGCGGCGATGATGCGGCTGCCCTCGGGGATCTGGCCGTCCTGCATCCGGTGGTAGAGCGCCGGCAGCAGCTTGCGCCGGGCGAGGTCGCCTGTGCCGCCGAACACGACAAAGTCAAAGGCTTCGACCGGGATGATGCGGGTGCTCACGGGCGGCTCCACGGGGCCGGGCACGGCCCCCTCCCGTAGTGTATCCGAGCGGAGTCACGGAGCTGTCGGGCGGGCGGGCCGCCGGGCGAGGGTCGGCCTTGACCTCGGCTCGAAGGCGGGTCATGCGGCTGCGCGCGCCCCCGACCCTGCGGGGCGCGGCGGAGGCAGCGCATGGGGGCCGAGACGACCGTGGGCGCGGCAGAGCTGACCGCGCTGTTGGACGCCCTGCCGGGTTTTCGGGGCCTGCCCCCGGGCGCGCTGGCCGAGCTCTCCTTGCTCGGCGAGCCCCGGCGGCTGCACGCCGGCCAGGTCCTGTTCCGCGAGGGTGAGGCGGCCGACCAGGCGCTGCTGCTGCTCAGCGGACGGCTCGCGGCGACCATCGGCCAGGGCGCCGCGTCCCGGGCGCTCGGCGAGGTGCACCCCGGCGAGCTGGTCGGCGAGCTGGCCCTGCTCGGGCGCGGCCAGCGGCGCAGCGCCGACGTGACCGCGGTGGTGCCCGGCGTGGGCCTGCTGGTCGGGCCCGACACCCTGCGCCGCGGGGCGAGCAGCCCGGCGGTGGCGGCGCTCGAGCGGCAGCTCCTCGGCACGCTCACCCGGCGGATCCGCAAGACCAACCTGGCCCTTCAGGGGATCTGGCGCGAAGAAGACCAGGCCGCCCTCCGCCCGGGCACGTCCGCGCCGACCGGCGCCGCGCCGGCGCCGACCGCGCCGTCCGCGCCGTCCGCTCCGTCCGGTCCGTCCGCTCCGGCCGCGGCGCCGGCGCCGACCGGGATCAAGGCCCGCCTCGCGCGGCTCTTTGGGGGTGCCTGATGGCCACGCTGGTCGACCACTGCGGGCGCCTGCTCGCTGAGCTCGGTGTGCACGACGTCCAGGCCGTCGATCTCGCCTCGGCCTTCGGCAACGTCGCGCCGCTGCGCCTGCGCGCCGGTGAGCGCCTCTGCGCCGAGGGCGAGCCGGCCGATCAGCTCTTCCTGCTGCTGCTCGGCGCGGTCGAGGTCCTGCGCGCCGATGGGCGGGGCGGCCAGCGGCGGGTCGACACCCAGCACGCCCCCTGCCTGGTCGGGCACTTTGCGCTGATCGACGGGGCCGCCCGCTCGGCCACCTGCGTGGCGACCGGCGACGTGGGCGCGGTGGCGCTGGATCGCGGCGCCTACGAGCGCCTGCTCACCGAGGCCAGCCCGCGGGCCGCGGCCCTGCGGCGGGTGCTGCTGGTCAGCCTCGCCACCCAGCTCGCGGCGGCCAACCGGCGGGTGCAAGAGCTGGTGGCCGTCCAGGGCGCCGAGGACGCGACCTCAGACGACGTCGACGAGCTGCACGATCTGCTCGCCGGCGCCAAGCTCGACCGGGGGCTGCTGCGCGAGATCGACGCCGTCGAGGTCGTCTACACCGACGAGCAGCTCCGCAACTGGCGCGGGCCCGGCGGCCGGCCGGCCTGAGGGCTGCGGCGTCGCTTTTTGGCACGCAGGCGCGCCGATCTGCGCGCGGCGGCGGGGCGCGTGGCATAGCCTCATCGGGGCGGGGCGAAGCCCGCGCGCGGGCCAGGGGTGGCATGCGGCGCGGCGCCTGAGCACGAGGGGGCAGCGATGGAACCAGTCCAGCCGGTGAGCTCGGTCGCGAGCGCGACCCCCGAGAGTCAGGCCCAAGCCCAGCCGGGTCCCGCCCCCCTGACCGCGGCGAGCCCGCAGGGCATCGGCAGCTTGATCCCGCCGACGCCCCCGAGCGGCGGCGGCGCAGGGCCCTCGTCACCGGCGCTGCCGGCCGACTTCAACACCTACGACCCGGTCAGCAAGCAGTGGCTCAGCGCCGGCGGGGCGCGGGGCAGCGCCCGGTGGGACACCAAGGCCAAGGCCTTCCTCGACCCCGCACAGGCCTCGACCGCCGACACCAAGCCCGACGAGCGCGGCTTCGCCGACCTCGCGTTCACCGCCGACGAGAAGTCCGCCGCCGCGACCACGCTCAAGGGCGGCAACCTCGCCGCGCCCGACCTGCACCACCTCGACATGAAGACCGTGCAGGCGATCAACCCGCAGAGCGCCGTGCCGGCCAACATCTTGCAGAGCGCCCTCGACGAGAGCTGGCACGAGGCCAAGGCCGAGCTGACCACCGGCGGGGGCAACCTCGAGGTCCGCAAGACCCTGATGAAAAAGCTGTGGGAGTTCCGGCAGTGGGACCACGAACAGGTCCTGCAGACCGTGAGGCGCAACCTCCCCAAGCAGGGCGAAGACCCGCACACGGTGCCCAGCGCCTACCCGGGGCTCAACTACAAGAGCTACTTCCCCAAGCCCGGGGGCAACCTCCCGGCCGACGCCCTCAAAGAGTGGGCGGCGGCGGGCAGCACCACGCTGACCTCCGACATCGACGTGAACCTCAAGGGCGCAGCGACCGAGCTGGCGGTGCCGGCCTTCAACACCGAGTTCAAGAAGGCCCGCAGCGGCTTTCAGTTCAACCGCGAGCCCGGCGTCACCTATGACGTCAACGTCTACGCGATGGACTTCATGCACGGCATCGGGGTGGGTGTCACCGGGGCCGACGGCAAGCAGAGCATCGTGACCAGCCAAGAGTTCGGCGATGTCGTCAAAGGTGCGGCCTCGGCCACCGATCCGACCCAGGTCGAGAAGGGGCGCAAGGGCCTCACGAGCGGCCTCGCCCGCAAGGGTGATGCTGACCGCCAAGAGGTCTGGGCCCACGTCAAGGTGCGCCGCTACATGACCCAGGCCGAGTGGACCGACTACAAAGACGGCATGGTCGCGGCGGGGCACGCGCGCGACGACGAAGCGGGCTCCGAGGCCTCGCGCATGATGGCCAAGGCCGAGTCCCTCTACGAGATCTGGCGCGAGACGATGCTGCGCGAGATGACCGACGCCTTCGCCCCCATCGACTCGCAGGTCACCGAGGTCCAGGCCCTCGCCGACCGGGCGCCGGGCTCGGGCGTGAAGCAGATCGAGGCGGCGGCGGGCTACGCCGACGGCCCGGGCGGCGCCCCGAGCCACGGCAAGGTCGAAGACCGCCAGATGGCCGCCTCGAACCGGATCTACGAGCGCAAGCTCCAAGAGATCGCGCAGCTCCGCCGGGCCTGCCGGGCGCTGCAGACCGAGCTGTCGGCCGGCACCCGCAAGGCCGACGACGTCAAGGCCGAGCTGGACGCCAATTACCTCCTGCTGCGCGACCGCTTGGCCGAGGCGAGCCTCTACGCCAACGAGGCCTATGTGACCGACGGCGCGGTCAACCACACGGTGGTGGGCCTGCAGATCGGCCGGCCGCTGCAGCAAGACAAGCGGGCCATGCTCAACGCCGTCATCGAGAACCACGCCGACGTGCGCAAAGAGGTCGCCCGGCACGACTCGTGGCTCGGCGAGGCGGCGTACAAGGCCGGCAAGTACATGTGGCGCCTCGGCGACGCGGCCAAGAACCTCGGCGTCGACCACCCCACCGTCGACAAGGTCTACGGCGCGGGCTTCGACATCGCCAACAAGGTCAAGGGCGGCAGCGGCAACCCCGAGGACCTCTCCGCCCAGCAGGTGGCCGCCAACATGGGCATCCAGGGCCGGGCGGGCACCAAGGACGGCATCGCCGAGATGATCGGCCAGGTCGATATCTTGGCGAAGCAGGGCCAGATCACGGTCAAAGAGCTGCGCAGCGACCGCCAGCTGGCGTTGGCCAAGCCGGCCGTCGGGCCGTCGGGCGGCAAGCCGGTCGACCGCCGCCCGGTCAAGAGCGACGGCAGCGGCGGCGCCTCGACGACCTGAGCGGGGCCCAACCAAAGGGGGCGAGATGGTGCTCGAGCTGGATGACGCGCGGGGCTGGGCGGCGCTGCTGCGCGCAGATCGGGCGGCCTTCCGTGTGGCGGCCGAGGGGCGCCCGACCGAGGGCGTCGCCTGGGGGCGGGCGCGGGCCTCGCTGGCCGGCCAAGACCTGCGCGGGCTCGACCTGCGCGGCGTCGGGCTCGCTGACTTTGACCTCAGCGGCGCGCGCCTCGCCGGGGCGACCGCAGAGGGCGCCGAGCTGCGCACCTGCCGGCTCGAGGGCGTCGAGCTCGACGAGGTCGATCTGCCGAACCCCGACGACGATCCGGGCGCGCTGGCCCTGATCGGCGCGCTGTGGCGGGGCGAGGCGGTGAGCGGCCCGGCCTGGCTCGGGCGCGTCGATCTGCGGGGCCTCGGCGTCTCTCGCGGCGAAGCTGCGCCCCCGCTGTCCTGGTCGCGGCTGAGCCTCGCCGGCGCGCGCCTCGATGGCGCCGCGCTGGCCGGGGCGCGCCTGTCCGAGCTCGGGCTGAGCGGGGCCGGGCTCGCGGCGGCCGACCTGCGCGGGGCCCGGCTGGGCGCGGTGGACCTCTCGGGCGCCGACCTGCGGGGCGCGGATCTGCGCGGGGCGACCCTGCGGGCCGTCGATCTCAACGGCGCCGATCTGCGGGGAGCCGACCTGTCCGGCGCCCGCCTGCTGCGGGTGAGCGCGCACGGCGTCGATCTGCGCGGGGCCCGGCTGGTGGGCGCGACCATCGAGGCGGGCGGCCTGCGCGGCTGCGCGCTGGACGGCGCCGATCTGCACGCGCTGCAGCTGGTCGACGGCGCGGTGCTCGAGGCGGGCTGAGGGGCTGATCCCGGTGTGGGGCGCCCCGCCGGCCGCGGGCGGCCGTCGGCGCCCGCCCTCTGCGCGCGCGCTGCGCGCTTGGTCGCTGCGCGACCGGCCTGCGGCCGCGCGCCGGTCGGGCTGGCGCGCGCGGGGCGGTGCCCGGCCTTGAGCGCGGCGGCCCCGGTCGATACCGGGCCGGGCGCCGGGGCCCGCACTCGACCCCGCGCGGGGAGGGGCGGTGGACGCGCGCACAGACGGGCCGAGGCCGTGGGCGCTGGCCGCCTTGCTGCTGCTGCCGGCGGCGGGCCTGCTCTTGCTCGATCTGTGGCAAGACCTGCGCCAAGGTGGCGCGCTGCTGCACGCGCTGGGCGAGGGGGCGGCGGTGCTGGCGGTCGGCGGGGCCTTCGCCTGGACCCTGCGGACCGAGCGGGCGCGGGCGATCGCGCGGGTGGCCGCGCTGCAGGCCGATCTCGAGGGCTTCCGGGCGGCCTTGGCCGCGCGCTCTGAGCGGTCTGATCGCTCCGAGCGGTCTGATCGCTCCGAGCGGTCCGAGACCCCGCCGGCGGCCGACCCGGCCGACCCGGCGGCGCCCGGGCCCAGCGCCCCCGCCGCCGGGGGCGACGTGGTCGACGACCAGCTCCGCGCCTGGCGCCTGAGCCCGGCCGAGCAAGAGGTCGCCTGGCTGCTGCTCAAGGGCGTGAGCATCGCCGAGATCGGCGCGGCGCGGGGCACCAGCCCCCGCACCGCCCAAGACCAAGCCCGTGCGGTCTACCGCAAGGCCAAGGTGGCCGGGCGCGCCGAGCTCGCCGCCGTGCTGCTCGACGCGGCCGCCGAGCCCCGCGGCTGAGCCCCCGCGGGCCGATCAGTCGTCGTCGTCTTCACCCGCGCCTGCGCCACCTTCGCCGCCAGCCGCCGCCGCCGGCCAGGCCGCAGCGCTGCCGCCGGCCCGCGGTCCGTAGACGATCTCCCCGCCGGCGTGGCCGACGCGCAGGCCCTGGCCCAGCGCGCCGAGCGCGAGCAGGGCGGCGAGGCCGAGGGCCGGCGCGCCGGCGGTCCGCTGCCGCAGGGCGACGCCGAGCGCGAGGGCGCCGAGCGTGAGGCCGCTGAGCGCGATGAAGACCTCGGCGGCCTCCTCGTGGGCCTCGATCGCCGATTCGGGCACGCCGGCCGCCTCGGCGCGGTCCTCGTCGCGCTCGCCGGTCTGCTCGGCGGCCAGCGCCCCGGCGAAGACCAGGGCCTGGATGAGCACGGCCGCCCAGGCCGCGCCGGGGGCCACGCTGCGGCGGGCCCAGAGCAGGGCGAAGGCCAGGGCCGGGACGATGAGCGCGAGGCCCAGCGGCAGGTGGACGATGGCGGGGTGGATGGGCAGGTCGGTGGCGAGCGGGATCATGGGTCCTCCAGGGTGGGGCCGCCGTGCGCTGCGGCACCCCAGGAGTCGCCGCCGGCGGGCCGGGGGGCCATCCGCCATGTGGCGGGTGTGGTGCCAGATTGGCGTCGGGTACGCTGATCGCGGGGGCTGTCCGCCATGTGGCGGGGGTCACGTCATTCCGGCTTCGCCTGACGTGGCTCTCGCTGGCCTCGGTGGGCGGCTGTTTGTCGATCCGCTCGGTTGCGGTGACCTCGGTGGGCCTCCGTTCGACGGCGAGCTTGTTTGCGCTGGCCGTCCAGTTCGTTGTTGTCGGTGCCGGGGGCCGTCGGCCCCCGGGCCCCCGAGCCAGGGGCCTGCGAGGCCCCTGGCGACCCCCGCCAAGGGGGGCCGGCGGGCCCGCTTCGCGCGGCGCAAGGCAGCGCCGCGCGCCCGCCCGCAATGGCCCCCCTTCG
>JBJONS010000703.1:0-4430 GCA_046051725.1 Pseudomonadota bacterium
GGCGATGCCGATGCGCTGGCGCTGTCCTCCGCTGAATTCGTGGGGGTAGCGGGTCGAGTAGCTGGCTTGCAGGCCGACCTTCTCCATCAAGGCCTTGACCTGGGCCTCGGCCTCGGCCTCGGTGGCGGCGAGGCCGTGCAGCTGCAGCGGCCGCCCGACGATCTGCGCGATGGTCTGGCGCGGGTTGAGGCTCGAGAAGGGGTCCTGGAAGATGATCTGCATGTGGCGGCGCAGCGCCCGCAGGGTCTCGGGCGGCGCGGCGGGCAGGTCATGGCCGCGGAAGTAGACGTGGCCGGCGTCGGGCTCGACCAAGCGCAAGATCGCGCGCCCGGCGGTGGTCTTGCCGCAGCCCGACTCGCCGACCATCGCCACGGTCTGGCCGCGGGCGAGGTCGAAGCTGAGCCCGTCGACCGCCCGCACGCTGCCGACCTGGCGGCGAAAGAAGCCCTTGAAGATGGGGAAGTGTTTGACCAGCCCCTCGACCCGCAGCAGCGGGGCAGCGGGATCCTGCGGATCGGGCGCGCTCACGCCGCACCTCCGGCCGGGGCCTGCGGGTGGTGGCACCAGACCGCGTGCCCAGGCCCCACCTCGACCCGGGGCGGCAGCGCGGCGCAGGCGGGGCTGGCGTGGCCGCAGCGGGTGCGGAAGCGGCAGCCGCTCGGGAACTGCAGCGGGCTCGGGACCATGCCGGGGATGGTCGGCAGGCGGCTGCCGGGCGGCGCCCGGTCGGGCAGGCTGCGCAGCAGGCCCTGGGTGTAGGGGTGGGTCGCCGACGAGAACAGCGTGCTGGTCGGTGCGACCTCGGCCATCTGCCCGCCGTAGAGCACGACGACCTTGTCGGTGGTCTCGGCCACCACGCCGAGATCGTGGGTGATCAACATGATGCCCATCCCCTGCTCGGCCTGGAGCTGCTTGAGCAGGTCGAGGATCTGGGCCTGGATGGTGACGTCCAGCGCGGTGGTGGGCTCGTCGGCGATGAGCAGCTTGGGCTGGCAGGACAGGGCCATCGCGATCATCACGCGCTGCTTCATGCCGCCGCTGAGCTGGTGGGGGTACTCGTCGATGCGCTGCTCGGGCGCGGGGATGCCGACCTTGCGGAGCATGTCGAGCGTGATCTCGCGGGCCCGGTCCTCGTCGACGTCTTGGTGGAGGAGGATCGCCTCCATGATCTGGTCGCCGACGGTGTAGACCGGGTTCAGCGAGGTCATCGGCTCCTGGAAGATCATGCTGATCGAGTTGCCGCGGACCTTGCGCAGCGCGGCGATCGGCATGCGGACCAGGTCCTGGCCGAGGAAGCGGACCTCGCCGCCGACGATGCGCCCGGGCGGCTCGGGGATGAGCCGCAGGATGCTCATCGCGGTGACCGACTTGCCGCAGCCCGACTCGCCGACGACGCCCACGGTCTCGCCCGCCTCGACGCTAAAGCTCACGCCATCCACGCTGCGCAGCACGCCGGCGTCGGTGAAAAAGTGCGTCCTCAGGTCGATCAGCTCCAGCAGCGGCATCGGCGGTCCTCGGGGCGCTAGCGGCGCAGCTTGGGGTCGATGGCGTCGCGGAAGCCGTCGCCGACGAGGTTCAGCAGGCTGACGGTCACGAAGATGGCGAAGCCCGGCGCGAGGATGAGGGTCCACTCGGACGTGGTGCGGCCGGCGTTCAGCATCTGGCCCCACGAGGGCACGGTGATGTCGCCGAGGCCCAAGAAGCTCATCGTCGACTCGGTCAAGATGGCGCTGGCGACACCAAAGGTGGCGCTGACCAGCACCGGGCCGAGCGTGTTGGGCAAGATCTCGGCGAAGATGATGGTGTGCTGCGGGTAGCCGATGGCCCGGGCCGCCGCGACGAAGTCGAGGTTGCGGTGGCGGAGGAACTCGGCGCGGACCAAGCGGGCCGGGGTGGTCCAGGCGACCGCCGCGATGATCACCATGATGTGGAAGATGGATCGGTCCTCGATGAAGGCCGCCACGCTCAGGATGAGGAAGAGCGACGGGATGCAGATCACCACCTCGATGAGGCGCTGGATCAGCAGGTCGACCCGGCCGCCGAAGTAGCCGGCCAGGGCGCCGAGCACGGTGCCGATGGTGATGTAGAGGCTGACCGCGAAGACGCCGATGGTGAGCGAGATGCGGGCGCCGAAGATGAGGCGCACCAGCACATCGCGGCCGGCGGCGTCGGTGCCCAGCGGGTGGGCGGCCGAGGGCCGCGCCCGGGCGTCGTCGAGCACGCCGTCGCGGAAGCTGTGGGGCAGGGGCGGGTAGACGGCGAGGACCGCGGCGCCCCGCGCCTCGAGCTGCGCCTGCAGCGCCGGGAAGACCTCTTTGGGGCGGGCCTGGGGCGCGGCGGCGTTCAGGCCGAGGGTGAGCAGCAGCGCGCCGATCGCGGCGAGCAGCAGGCGGGTCCGGCGGGCGCCGCGGGCGGCGCGGGGCAGGCTGGCCGCCCGCCGCCAGGCCCAGGCCGCGGGCAGGCCGAGCAGGCTGACGCAGACCAGCAGCGCGTTGAAGAAGACGTCGACGCCGTTCTCGAAGAAATTGCGGTCAAAGAGGCTCAGCAGCCAGGGCGAGCTGAGGGGGCCGTCGTCCACCCGCCACAGCAGCGGCTTGTTGCTGGCCAGCAGCGGCGCGTAGATCGCGAGCAGCAGCAGGCCGAGCAGGCCGATCAGCGCCCCGCGGGCCACCTTGCGCTTGCCGAACTGCACCCAGATGAGGTCGACCCAGGACGGATCCTCGGTCAGCGGCGGGCGGGCGGCGGGCTCAGTCAAGGCTGATCCGGGGGTCGACCAGCGCGTAGCTGAGGTCAGACAGCAGGATGCCGAGCAGCGACAGCACGCTGGATGCGAGCAGAACCGCCATCACCGCGTTGTAGTCGCGCAGGTTGATCGCGTTGTACAGGTGCTGGCCCATGCCCGGGATGTTGAAGATGACCTCGATGACGG
Organism: Pseudomonadota bacterium; assembly: GCA_046051725.1. GTDB lineage: Bacteria > Myxococcota_A > UBA796 > UBA796 > UBA2385 > JAEUKK01. Next base: position 2,930 of record JBJONS010000703.1, read on the forward strand.
TGGAGCCGGCGACGAGGGTCGGCAGCAGGCTGCCCAGCAGCGTCAGGATGGGGATCATGCCGTTGCGGAGCGCGTGCTTGAGGATGACCACCGGCTCGCTGAGGCCCTTGGCCCGGGCGGTGCGGATGTAGTCGGCCCGGATGACGTCGATGACGCCCGTGCGGGCGTAGCGGGACAGCGTGGCGAGCGCGCCGGTCGTGTAGGTCGCCACCGGCAGCACGAGGTGCCAGGCGACGTCGCCGAGGCGCTCTGCGGTGGTCATCGGGCCGGCCGACAGCGTCTCAAAGTCGCCGGTCGGGAAGATCGACAGCGGGTCGCCCTCGGTGAAGATGCGCAGCAGCACGGTGCCCACAAAGAAGCTCGGCAGGCTGTAGAGCACAAAGACGCCGATGGTGGTGACCAGATCGGCGGTCGTGCCCTGCTTGACGGCCGAGAAGATGCCCAGCGGCACCGCCACGATGTAGGCGATGACCACCGCCAGGGTGCCGAGGCTCAGCGAGTACTTCATCTTGCTGAGCAGGGTGTCGAGCACCGGCCGCCGGTCGATGTTGCTGACGCCGAAGTCGAGCAGCAGCAGGTTGTGCCAGTACTTGGCGAAGCGGGTGTCCAGCAGGCTCATCTCGACGCGCTCGGCGGGGGTCCACACGAAGCGCGCGGGGTCGACCGCGGCCCAGGCGCGCCAGGCGGCGCGCTTCTGCTCGACCTCGGCGGCCGGAGCGCCCGCGGCCCAGGTCCAGGCCTTGATCTCTTGGTTGGCGGCCGCGATGGATCGATTCGCCTCGCGCGCGGCCGCGACGTCGCCCCGGCGGTCGTTCTCGAAGCGGCGCTGGCCCGCCACCGCCAGCCAGCCGGCGGCGGCCCGCTGGCGGGCGGGGTCGGGGTCGTCGAGCAGCGCGAGCAGGTGGGGCACCAGCACCACGCCGTAGTCCTCGAGGCGCTCCTGGGCGTCGATGCGCACGGCGGGTGGGGTCTCGCCCGGCGCGGCGGCCACCGCGTCGACCCAGCCGGTCACCTCGGCGCCGGTGGTGAAGTGCCGCAAGTTCAGCGCGATCGGCTTGTCGAGGTTGAACTGCTCTTTGAAAATCCGGTAGCTCTCTTGCTCGGCCTGGCCGGCTTGCTCACCGCCGGCCCCGCCGGCCCCTGCGCCAGGCCGGCCCGGGGCGACGTTCAGCACGACGAAGATCAGCAGCGAGATCAAGAAGAAGGTCGGGAAGATCAGCAGGACCCGTCGGATCGTGTACTGGAGCACGCGCTCCCCCTCCGCCCGCGGCGCGGGTCGCCCTCAGCCCGCGGGGCTGGCCGGCTGGTTGAAGGAGAAGAGCCGCACGTCCCGGTGGGGCGGGGTCTGCAGGAACTCCAGCGGGTTGAGGTGGTCCCAGTACAGGACCGTGCGCTCACGCTGGTAGAAGAAGGTGTAGGGCTGCTCTTCGGCGACGAGCCGGTGGAAGGCGTGGCAGAGCTTGACCCGCTCGCCCTCGTCAAACTCGAGCCGCAGGGCCTC
>JBJONS010000704.1:0-5055 GCA_046051725.1 Pseudomonadota bacterium
CGCGCCCCTCCTCCTCCTCATGGTCGGCTGCCAGGGGGCTGACGCGCCCGGCTCCTCCCCCAAGGGCGGCGGTGACTCGGGCGCGGGCGGCGTCAGCCTCGATGGCGCCGGCGGCGACGGGGGCGAGGGCGACGACACGGCCCTGCCCGGCGGTGATCCGGGCCCGACGCTGCAGGTCGTGGTCAGCGAGCCGGCCGGGGCGGCGATGGCCGGGGCGCCGGTCCGCGTGGCGCTGATCCCGCTCGACTTCGGCGGCGGCGGCGGCGGCCCGCGGCTGGGCGGGCCCATCGCCGAGGGCGCGGTGGTCGACGGCGTGGCCGCGCTGGTGCTGCCCGAGCGCATCGAGGCCGACGCGCTCGACGCGCTCGCCCGCGCCTACCCCGGCGTGCAAGGCGCGCTGTTTGGGCTGGTCGCCTACGCGCCGACCGCCGAGGGCGGCTCCTTCGCCGAGGGGCAGCCCCTGCTCGGCCTCGCGCTCGACCACCTCGTGCTCTTCCGCGCGCCGGGCGAGGCCCCGGCCGGCTGGCCCGAGGCCTGGTCGGTGGTCGACACGGGCATGGCCGGCATGTACGCCCCGAACCGCTGCCTCTACGACACCACCGAGCCGCTGCTCTGGCGCGAGGCCGAGGGCTACCCCCGCTTCGCCGCGGTGACCGCGCCGGTGCCGCTGCTGCTGCGCGGGCGCGAGGCGGGCCTCGACGTCGAGATCACCCTCGGCCTGATGCCCGACGCGCCCGACCGCTACGCGCTCGTGCCGCACCAGCTCGCGGTCGATCCCGAGGCGGGCCTCACGCCGGTGGTCGACCTGCCCCTGCCTGAGCCGGGCAGCCCGCTGGGCTTCGCGCTGCGCGCCCCGCCCGACGACGCGCACGACCTGACCTCCGACCCCGACTGGCGCCACACCCTCGCCTATGGCGTGCCCTACGTCGACGGCGACGCCAGCGGCGGGTGGACCGGCGCCGATCCCGCCCCGCGGGTGAGCACCTGCGCCGACCGGATGTCGGTGGCCTTCCGCTACACCCGCCCGGTGTCGACCTGGCGGGGCCTGCGGCTGCTCGACTGCTACAGCGGCCAGGTCGGCTGGCGGCTGGTGCGCTGGGACGAGGCGGTCGGCAACGAGGTCTACCTGCCCGCCGAGGCCGCGCTCGCGCTGCGCAGCGAGGACGGCTGCAACCTCTAGCCCGCCGCGCCCCGCGGCCCGCCGGCGCCGCCCGCAGGATAGCCGCCGCGCCAAGTGGGGGTGCCGATGCGCGCGTGGGATCTGTTAGGGACGGGGGAGGTGCCGGGCTCTGAAGGGGTGATGGACCTCTACCGCCGGGGGGATGAGCTGGCGATCCGCGTGAACGGCCGCGAGCTCATGAACAACAAGGTGCACGGCTCTGAGGACGCCCTCGCCGATCTGGTCTGCGACCGCCTCGGCGACCAGCAGGGCCTGCGGCTGCTCGTCGGCGGCCTCGGCATGGGCTTTACGCTCGCCGCCGCGCTGCGCCGGGTGGGCCCGACCGGCGAGGTGACCGTGGCGGAGCTGGTCCCGGTCATCCTCGAGTGGAACCGCGGGCCGCTGGGCCACGTCGCCGGCCACCCGCTGGACGACCCCCGCGCGCGGGTCCACGCGGGCGACGTCGCTGAGGCGATCCGCGAAAAAGGACCGTGGGACGGTGTGCTGCTCGATGTCGACAACGGGCCCAAGGGCCTGACCCGCAAGTCGAACGACTGGCTGTACGGCTGGCACGGCCTCGAGGCGGCCCGCCAGGCCCTGCGGCCTGGCGGCTGGCTGGCCATCTGGTCGGCGGCCCCCGACGACGCCTTCACCAAGCGCCTGCAGCGCGCCGGCTTCGAGGTCGAGGTCGCGGTGGTGCGGGCGCGCCAGGGCGGCGGCGGCGGGCACCGCCACACCATCTGGCTGGCCCAACGCGGGGATCGGCCGGCGGGCGCCCCTCCCGAGGCCCCGCGCCGCGCCCCGCCCCGCCGCCGCCGGGTATGAGCCGGGGGCAGCCCGCCCCGCACCTCTCCGCCCGAGGCCCGCGCCCATGCCCCGCCCGACCTTCCCCCACAGCCTCCACGACGTCATCTCCAACGTAGATGGGGGCCTCGGCCTCGTGGTCGGCGACCTGCCCGACGGCCGCATCGTGGTGCTGCGCCGGGGCCGCAAAACACCGGGCTACACGCTGTCGACCTGGGCCGACGCCCAGCGCAGCCGGCTGCTCGCCGAAGAGCAGGTGCTGGACCGGGTCGCGGCGATCAACCGCATGGCGGACCTGATCGGCCTCGACGAGCGCCTGCCCGCGGGCTGAGGGCTGAGGGCGGTCCCGCGGGGCGGCGGCGGGCCCGGGGCAATAGGCGCGTGGCCCGGAGCCCGTCATGCACCCCGCGCTCACCGCCCTGCTCTTGTCCCCCGCCGCCCGCGCCGCGCCCCTGCCTGGCTTGCTCGACGAGGTCTGCGCGCTGCTGCGGGGCACCTGCGGGCTGCCCATCGACCGCGCGAGCTGGTCGGTGCCGACCCTGCACCCCGACATCCGCGCCCACCAGCTCGTGTGGACCCCGGGCGGCGGGGCCGTCGAGATCGCACGGCGGTGGGGTGGCGCCGCGGGGGTGTTCTCGCGCAGCCCCCTCGCGGTGCTGTACGCGGGCGATGCGGTCGAGCTGTGGCTGCCCATCGCGCCGGGCCCCGGCCCGCGGGCCTACGAGCTGCTCGATGAGCTCGCCGAGCAGGGCTTCACCGACTACTTCGTGGCGGTGATCGGCGAGGCGCCGAAGCTCGAGCGCGGGCCCGTGTCGTGGGCGACCCGCCAGCCGGGGGGCTTCACGACTGAGCAGATTGACGCGCTGCGGTCTATTTTGCCGCTGCTGAGCCTGGTCATCCTCGCCCACGCGCTGCGCCGGCGCACGCACGGCCTGCTGCAGACCTACCTCGGCCTCGACGCCGCCGAGCGGGTTCTGGCCGGCACCATCCGGCGGGGAGACGTGGTCGAGGTCGAGGCGGCCATCGCCTTCTGCGACCTGCGGGGCTTCACCGGGCTCGCGGCCCGCCTCTCTCCGGCGGCGCTCATCGCGCTGCTCAACGACGTCTTTGACGCAGTGGTGGGCGTGGTCGACGAGCAGGGCGGGGACGTGCTCAAGTTCATCGGCGACGCGGTGCTGGTCATCTTCCGGGTCGAGGCGGCCGGCGGCCGGGCCGAGGCGGCAGAGCGGGCCCTGCGCGCGGCCCAGGGCGCGGTGGCCGCGGTCGCGGCCCTGGCGTCCGCCCGCGAGGCGGCGGGGGAGCCCGGCGCGGCGGTCGGCTTCGGCCTGCACCTCGGCCGGGTGAGCTACGGGAACATCGGCGCCCACGCGCGCCTCGACTTCACGGTCATCGGCGCCGACGTCAACCTCGCCAGCCGCCTCGAGGGGCTCTGCCCCCGGCTGGGCGTGTCCGCCGCCCTCTCGGGAGAGCTGGCCGCGGCCCTGCCGGCCGCCGCGCGGTCGGCCCTCTCTCCGCGGGGCGAATTCGCGCTGAAGGGCGTGCCCGCGCCGGTCGAGGTGTGGACGGTGGAGCCCGCGGGGCCGGCCGCGGGAGGGAGCGCGGGCGCCTGAGGGCGCGCAGCCGGCGGAGGGGGAGGGTGCGGGGGGAGCAGCGGCCGGGCCGCCGCGCGCCTCAGCTGCGCGGCGCGGGTGTGGCGCCCACCACGCTGATCCAGCCGTGCCCCGCGCTGAGGCCCCGCCCGAGCCCGAGCGCGGCGCAGAGGGCCAGGGCCAGGGGGAGCTCGCCGAGCGCGCCCTCGAGCTCGATGCTCCCGACCACCCCGGTCCGCCGGACCGGGTCGACCCCGCGCAAGCCCCGCACCACCGCGTCGACGCGCCGCACCTGCGCCGCCCGCAGGCGGGCCGAGGGCCCCGGCGGCGCCAGCGCCCGGCCTGGCCCGAGCCCGTGCTGGCGCCGCACCCCGAGGAGGCGGTGGGTCGCCGACGAGAAGAGCTGCGCCGGCGTGGGGACCAGACCCGGGCCGGGGTCGCGGTCGAGGCTGAGCGGAGAATGGAGCTGGAGGACCAACGGGCCCCGCGGAGGGGCATCGACACAGGTGGATAGGGGGGCCCCGAGCTCGAGCGACCAGCCCGCGAGGGCGTGGGGGACCTGATCGCGGGTCAGGCCGACCCGGCCCACCTCGGCCCAGGTGGCGACCAGCAGCGGGGCGGCGCGCTGCAGCCCCGCGTCGGGCGCGCCCCACAGCCGCCACTCGACGTCCACCGCGCGCACCAGGCCATCCTCGCCGCGGTCGAGGCGCAGGCGCAGGGCCGAGCCGACCGCGTCGGCCCCCCGCGGGTCGAGCCAGCCGTCGACCAGGGCGGGCCAGCCGGCGGCCCGCGCCACCCGGCGGGCCTGGGTCTGCCAGGCCCGGCGCAGCAGGTCACCGGGGTGCGCCGGCGGAGCCCAGGGGCGGGCGGCCTCGAGGCGCAGGCGGGCGGTGGTCTGGGGCAGCTCGCGCAGGCGCGGAGCGGGCGTGGTCACAGGGAGGGTCCGTGGCTATCGGTCGGAGGGGGCCGGGCGCCGCCGCTGCTGCGGGTCTATCCCGGCGCGCGCGCCGGAGCGGTTAGGCCGCGCGCCCCTCCGCCCGGAGCCGCTGATGTCCGCCCGCCGCGCCGCCCGCACCCACCTCCTCCGCGTCCCCCTCCTCCCCGTGCTCGGGCTGCTCGCGCTGACCGCCTGCGGGGGCAAAGACGACTCGGCCTCGGCCGCCGACGACGGCGGGGACGGGGCGGTGCCCTGCGACGAGACCGGCGTCGCCGGCGTGGTGACCGACGAGGCGGGCACGCTCGGCCCCTCGCCCGGGGCGCGGGTCTACGCCTATGAGGGCGTGGGCGTGGGGGGAGCCCCCATCGAGACCCAGACCGACGCGAACGGGGCGTACAGCCTGCCCCTGCCGGCGGGGACCTGGTCGCTGACCGCCGAGGGCAGCAACAGCTGCATCACCGATGGGCCCGTGACGGTCGAGGTGACGGTGTGCGGGATCGAGGCGCAGGATCTGGTGTTGGGGTTGTGTCCGGGGTGAGGGCGCGCCTGCGCAGGCGGTCATGCTC
>JBJONS010000705.1:0-10628 GCA_046051725.1 Pseudomonadota bacterium
CCCAAAACCCGCCCAAACGCCCGCATCACCACCAGGTGCACCGGCCCCTGCGTCAACCGATACACCACCCACGGCAGCCGCGGCACAAAATCCTGCACCGCCGCCAGCACCACCTCCCCGCCCAGCGCCACCCGAAACTCCAGCCGCGCCTTCGGCCCCCCCTCCACCGGCGCCGCCGCCAACAGCCCGCCGGTGACGTAGAACAGCTGCCGGTCCGGCGCGCTGCGCTCCGGCGCGCGCTGCAGCTCCAACAAGGGCGCCCGCAGCCCCACGAGCCCAAAGCGGCAGCGCTCCCCCGCCGGGTCGGGCACGACCGAGACCCGCAGCAGGGGCCCCAGGGCCTCGGGCAGCCAGCGCAGGTAGGCGGCGGCCACAAAGGCGGCGTCGCGGCCGGGTGGCAGGGGCAGGCGCTGCACCGAGCAGACCGCGCGGGGCGGCGGGCCGGCGGGGCGGGCGGGCGCGGCGGGGCGGCGGGCCTCGTCGGCGAAGGCCTCGGCGATGGCGACCGCGAGCGGGCGGGGGCTGTGGCCGGCGCGGCGCTGCAGGGCGCCGCCGTCGGTGACGACCATGTCGTGGTCGAGGCTCTCGACGAGGGGGCGCACGAGCGCCTGGCTGGCCCCGGTGATGGCGCTGACCCAGAGCAGCGAGAGGTTCGCGGTGCGCACCGGCAGGGTCAGCACCCGCACGCGGCGGCCCAGGGCCCGGCCGGTGGCCCGCAGCATGTCGGCGTAGGAGACGACGTCGGGGCCGCCGATGTCGTAGGCCTGGCCGGCGAGGGCGGGCTCGGCGATGGCGAGGCGGAGCAGGGGCAGCACGTCGTCGAGCGCGATGGGCTGGCTGCGGGTGGCCGACCAGCGCGGGGCGACCATCACCGGCAGCCGGCGGACGAGGCGCGACATCATCTCGAAGGACGAGCCGCCGGCGCCGATGATCAGGCCCGCCCGCAGGGTGGTGACGGACGCCCCGTGGGCGGCGAGCGCGCCCTCGACCTCGAGGCGGCTGGCGAGGTGGCGCGAGAGGGGGGCGCTGCCGCGGGGCAGCAGGCCTCCGAGGTAGACCACCCGGCGCACGCCCTGGGCGGCGCAGGCGCGGGCGAAGTTGTCGGCGCAGATGAGATCGAGGTCCTCGAAGCGGGCCTGGGTCAGCCGGGCCTGGGGCAGCATCGAGTGGACCAGGTAGACGGCCACATCGACGCCCTGCAGCGCGCGCTCGGCCTCTTTGAGGTTGAAGAGGTCGGCCGCCCGCCACTGCACGCCGTCGGCGGAGCCGCCGGTCGGCGCCCGCCGCGCCACGCCGATGCGCTCGACCTCGGGGCCCAGGGCGGCGAGCAGGGCCTGGCCCACAAAGCCGGTGGCCCCGGCCACCAAGACGCGCAGGCGCTGCGCCGGAGGGCCCTCTGCGGGGTGCGGTGGCGGCGGGGGAGGCGGGTCGGTCGGCGGCATGGGCGCGCCTCCTTCGGCGCGGTGGGGGATAGCGCAGCCGGGCGCCCGCGCCCCGGGGCCTCGGGCGGCGCCCCGCCCAGCGCCCGGCGGGACCGGACGGGCTGCCTGCCGGCCTGCGCGCGGAGGCCTCCGGAGCGGGCGCACCCGGGAGGATCGCCGCGCGTGCGGCACGTGAAGCCGGTGGATCAAGGGCGATCGTGGATGGATGGGTGGCCCGAGGGGGTCCGGACGAGGCCGGGGGATCGGCCGATGGACCCGGTCCGGGCTGCGGGCCGATCCGGGGCAGCGGGCCCCGCGTGGCTTTCGGCGGGGGTCTCGGGTCATAGATCGGAGGTCGCCGGCCCTGGCGGCGCCCTCACCCGGTGACCGATGTCCTCCGCCGCCCCCGCCGCTCCCGCCCCCTCCGTCGCCGCCCCGGGCGGTGATCGCCGCGCGGTCACCGCGGTGCTGCTGGTCATCGTGGCGATGTTCAACGCGGTGGTGGGGCTGATGTCCCTGCTCTCGGGCCTGGGGCTCGTGCAGGTCGATGTGGTCTCGCCCATCGACGCCTCGCCCCAGGTCTTCGCCGCCCTCTGCGGGGCCGTCGGCGGCCTGGCGCTGGCCGGCGCCTGGGCCCTGCGGCGCGGCGGGGGCGCGTGGGTGGGCGGCGCCTTCTCGGCCATCTTCGCGGTGATGGTGGCCGTGGTCTTGGTCGACCGGCAGTTCGACGAGTCGATCCCCCAGGCGGTCTGGGTGCCGGTGATCGTGGCCCTGGTCACCAGCGACCTGTGGTGGGTGGGCGCCTGCGTCGCCCTGACCGTCGCGCTGAACGTCGGGATGCACAGCGATGGCGCGGCCATGGGGCGGGTGGCGACCTGGGCGGTGTCCGGCCTCATCGGCGTGCTGCTCGTCGCCTACCGCACCCTGCACGACCGGGCCCTGGGCGAGGAGCGCCGGGCCATGGAACGCGCCCGGCAGCTCGAGCAGAACGACGCCCTGACCGGGCTGCCCAACCGCGCGGCCCTGCTGCGCCACCTCGACGCGCTGGGCGGGCAGCTCAGCGGGCGGCGGGCCGCCGACGAGGGACAGGTCGTGGTGCTGGTGGTCGGCGTGGACGGCTTTACGGCCTTCAACGAGGCGCTCGGCGCCGAGACCGCCGACCGCTTCTTGGTGCGCCTCGGCGAGCTGCTCCGCGACGCGGTGCGGGACGGCGATCTGGTCGCGCGGGTCGGCGGCGACCGCTTCGCCCTGGTGGTGCCCGGCCTGCCCGACGTGGCGGTGGCCGAGCGGGTCGCCGGGGCGGTGCTGGCGCTGGGCCGGCGCCACCACCTGCTCGGGTCGCTGCAGGCCCGGGCCACGGTGAGCGTGGGCCTCGCCCTGTGGCCCCTCGGGGGGATCAGCCTGCAAGAGGCCTTCGGGCAGGCCGAGCAGGCGCTGCTGCTGGCCAAGCTGCGCGGGCGGGACCAGGTCGTGTGGTCCTCGGTCGACCAGCACCAAGAGGCCCAGCGGCGCTACCAGCTCGCCCAAGACCTGCGCGAGGCCCTGCCCCAGGGGCAGCTTTTCCTCGCCTACCAGCCGATCATCGACCTGCGCACCGGCCGGATGCGGCGGGCCGAGGCCCTGCTGCGCTGGAAGCACCCCGAGCGCGGCCTGGTCAGCCCCGCCGAGTTCATCCCGGTGGCCGAGGCCAACGGCCTCATCCACGAGATCGGCGACTGGGTCTTCGACGAGGCGGCCCAGCAGGTGCGGGCCTGGCGGGCGGCGGGGGCGGCCGACTTTCAGGTGAGCGTGAACCGCTCGCCGCTGCAGTTCCTGCGCGACCCCGCCGGCCCCCACCGCTGCCTCGACAAGCTGGCCGAGCTCGGCCTGAGCCCCGGCGCGGTGGCCATCGAGCTGACCGAGGGCGTGCTCATCGACTCGCCCACCCAGGTCGAGGTGCACCTGCGCGGCCTGCGCTCGGCCGGGGTCGCGCTGTGCCTCGACGACTTCGGCACCGGGTACTCGTCCTTGTCGCGCCTGCACGACTTTGAGCTCGACGTGCTCAAGATCGACCGCGCCTTCGTGATGCACCTGCGCCGCGACAGCAAAGAGCACCACCTGTGCCGGGGCATCGTCCAGCTCGCCCAGTCCTTGGGGCTCGCGGTGGTGGCCGAGGGGGTCGAGACCGAAGAGCAGCGGGCCCTGCTCGCCGAGATGGGCTGCGACTACGGCCAGGGCTGGCTGTTTGGCCGCCCCGTGCGGGCCGAAGAGCTGCAGGAGCGGGTGCTGCGCGAGGCCAAGGCGGCCTAATCTCGCCGCCGCGCCGATCCCGGGACCGGCCCGGCGGCGCGCGGTTGGGGGGAGCTCAGCGCGTCCGCGGCCGGGGCGTCGAGCGCACCGGCTCCCACGACACCTGCAAGGTCGTCACCCCGCCGGAGCGCAGGGTCGCGAGCTGCACGTGCCGCACGTCGTGCACGAACAGGCGCGCGCGCCGCTCGAACATCAGATCGCCGAGCCAGGGGCCCATCGCCTTGTAGACGATGGCGTGTAGGCGCCAGTTCTCGGCGCCCTCGGCGAGCCTCGCGTCGATCTCCCAGATGGTCGCCGCGGCGCTGATGAGGTCGATCGCCGCCCGGGTCTCGGTCGTCGGGGGCATCAACGGCCCGAGGAAGGCCAAGAGCACGGGCTGGAGCTCGGGCCAGTGTTGTGGCGACCCCGTCCACGACGCGCCCCGCAGCAGGCCGTACCGGTCGACCACCGAGAGGGTCGGCAAGAAGGGGCTGCCGTCGTCGCTGAGCACGGTCAGCGGCAGCGTGGTGCGCCACAGCCGGTCGCGGAGGGCCGTGACCTGCTGCCGGGCGCCCCCCATCGCCACGAGCAAGGTCATCGTGCCCTCGGTGGCGGTGCGCGGCATGTCTCGGAGCGGGAGCGTGCCGAGCAGCAGGTCTGCGCCCGATGGCTGCAGCGCCGTGAGCTCCCAGCCATCGAGCCCGCGCAGCTGGGCCCGCAGCGCGACGGCGCCCTGCAGGGCCCGGATGAGCACCGGCGTGCCGGGCTTGCGCGCGCGCAGCACCACCCAGTCGGGGTCCTCTGGGGTCGCGTCGTCCATGCCCAGCTCGGTGAAGAGGGCGTACTCGACGATGTCATGGAGCCGCAGGCCCTCTGATCCGCGGGGCGCCGCCGGCGGCGGTGGCGCCGCGGGCGCGGGCCGCGGCGCGCCGGTGGGGGGAGGGGCCGGCGCCGGGCGGGGCGCGCCAGTCGGGGGAGGGGCCGGCGCCGGGCGGGGCGCGGCGGGCGCCCGCGGGGCGGCCACGGGGCGCAAGAGCAGCGCCTCGACGCGCAGGTCGGGGTGGCCGGGGACCCCCACCGGTGGCGCTCCGACGGCCGGGGGGCCGCCCGGCGCGCTGAGCAGGCCCAGCACCGCCGCGCAGGCCTCGGCCAAGCGGCGCTGGGCCTTGACCGGGGGCACCTCGCTGGGGCCGTCGCTGAGGAGCTGAACCGACAGATCGTGGCCGTCGACGTGGACCCCGAGGCTCGGCAGCAGCGCGCGGTCCTCGGCGGTGGGTCGCGGCGCCTCTTTGAGCCGCACCTCGATGACCGGCACGTCGCTGCGGTGGACCCGCGGGTCGGTCCAGGCGGCGCGCCAATCGGCGGTGTCTTGAAAGAGGTAGAGGGTCGGCAGCAAGAGCGGCGGGCCCACGGCCGCCACCAGCAGCTCGTTGTAGGTGGGGTCAGGGCTGATGAGGCGAAAGCCGAGCCCGGGCCCCAAACGGTCCCACGGAACCGGGCCGAGCAGGGCCCGCGCCACCCGCTCCCACCCGATGTCCCGCGCAGGCAGGGCCGCCGCGGCGAACTCGGTCAACAGGCTCATCGTCGCCGCGTGGGCGGCGGGCAGGTGGTGGGCGCCGTGGCAGACCAGGCCGAGCGCGCCCAGCGCCGGCTGCAGCACCGCGAGCATCGCTTGGGGGCAGGCCACCGCGCGGGGGCGGCCGGGGCGCAGGCCCTCGAGCGGCGCCTTGATCGCGCGGGTGAAGGCCGCTTTGAGGCCCTGGGGGCCCTCGACGGGCTCGGCGAGGCGCACCGCGCCGCTGCGGGCCTCGACCACCAGCAGCATGGCCGGCCATTCCCCGCGGGTGGCGAAGGCCTCGGGGGTGGGGATCAGCGCGAGCTCCCAGGGCGGGGCGGTGGCGGGGGCGTGGGCCAAGGGATCCTCGGGGTGCGGCGGCGCGCCCGCCTAACCGCGCCTCATCCGGCCCGCCCCGACCGAGGCCCACCCGCGGCCGCGCGCACCCTCCGCCCACGCCCGCGCCCCGTGGCCCCGCGGGCCGCAGGCGTCGGGCGCAGCCCGACCGAGCCGGGCGGACCGCGACCCCGCAGGCCGCAGGCCGAGGAGGCGCGGGCCGGGGCCCCGGCGAAGCCAAGCGGGGCGCGGTGGGGCGCCCTCAGACAGAGCCCCCCGCGCCCAGCGCCCGCAGCAGGGCCTCGGTCTCTGCATCGGCGGGAAAGACCAGCTCGACCCGCAGCTCGTCGAGGCTCAGGTCGAGCGCGTTGCCGAAGCGACAGATGGTGGTGATGGTCGAGAGGGTCTGTCCGCCGACCCGCAGGCGCGGACAGACCACCGGCGGGGCCCCCTCGGCCTCGCGCGGGCGGGGTGTGTCGGCGAGCAGGCGCAGCAGGGCCGCGTGGTCGGCCAGCAAGGCCGCGTCCCCGCTGGTGAGCGCGTCGCGCTCGAGCGCGTCGGCGAGCTGGTGGCCCACCTCGGCGCGGTTCTCGAGCGCCTCCCAGACCGCCGGGGCGCGCAGCATGGCCAGCAGGGCGTTGCCCTCGGCGGCGGCGGGGCCGACCATCTGCCACAGCCAGGCCCCGCCTTGGTTTGCGCGCAGCAGGCGCCAGCGCGCGTCGATCACATAGGCGGGAAATGGCTCGTGGCGCGCCAAGAGCTGGTCGATGACCGCGCGGAAGGGGCCGAGCTGGGCTGCGCCGAGGCCGCGGTCGGGGAAGGCCGGCGGGTGACCCGCGGCCCGCAGCAGGCTGTTGCGCTGGCGCAGGGGCAGCTCGAGCGCGCGGGCGAGGCGCAGCACCAGCGGGGCGCCGGGGCGGCTGCGGCCGGTCTCGACGAACGAGAGGTGGCGGGCGGTGGTGCCGGCCCGCTCGGCGAGGGCGCGCTGGCTCAGGCCCCGGCGGGCCCGCCAGGCGCGCAGCTCGCGCGCAAAGGGAGCGTCAGGCACGCCATCCTCGGCGAGGTCGGCGGCGGTGCGGCGGTCGGCGGCGGGGCGGGGCGTGGGCATGGACAGAGCCTGCCACAGGCAGGGAGCCGCGGCGCTTCCCTGCGCGGGAGGCGCGCCGATGCCCCGCGCCGGTCAAGTGGGGTGGGCGAGGGGAGCGCGGGCCGGGCGCCGGCCCCCTCGGCGACCCGCCGCCCGTCGAGGACCCCATGACCACCCCTGCTGTGCAGCTCTTCGCCGCCTTCAACCTGATCGCCGGCGCGGCGATGGCGCTCATCGCCGCTAGCCCCTTCGCCGGCCGGCTCTGCGCGGTCTTGGCCCTGGCCCAGCCCGCGGCCGCGGGCGCCGACAGCCCCACCCTGCGCTGGGTCGCCGGGATCGCCGGCGGGGTCTGGGCCGGCTGGGGCGGGATGATGGTCGCGCTGGCCCGCGGGCGCGGCCCGGCCTGGTCCCTGCGCGCCGGCCTGCTCGTGTGGTTCGCGCTGGACAGCCTCGCCTCGGTGGCCAATGGCGCGGCGCTCAACGTCGGGGTGAACCTGGGCCTGCTCGTGCCGGGGCTGGTGCTGCTGCGCGGGGCGCGCTGAGGGCGGGGTGGTGGGCGTGGGCGCCCCCGGCGAAGCGCCGGTCGCGCGCCCCGCTGGGGTTCGCCGCTGCGCGGCTCCGTCGCCTGCGGCGACCGGCTGCGCCGCCGCGGGGCCCGCTGGCGCGCGCGAGGCGGCTCACCAGTCGGCGATGCCGTGCCTGTCGATGGCCTCGCTCACGCCCGCCCGAAGCAGCAGGGCGGCGTTTGGCCCGGCGGCGATCTGCAGCAGGTAGCCCCGCACCGCAGGGAAAGGCTCGTCGAGGATGACGCGCCGGAGCTCATGGCCCCCCCATTCATCCCCCCCGCTGATGCAGCGATCATAGTCCAGAATCAGCAGCTGCAGCTTGATCAAGGTCGCGCGGCGCCCCTCGGGCAGGCGCCCCGGCCGCGCCTCGGCGTTCAGGTCGAACACCTCGACGCTGGTGGCGCCCTTGGGGCTGCGGCCGCGGTACCGGCCAGAGGTGGGGAGCAGCTCAAGGTGGCGGATCGGGTCGTCCTGCGCGTCGCTTGGGTCGATCAGCAGCGGGGCGCCGGTGGCGTCGAGCGGGAACCGGCTGCGCTTGCGGTTGCTGTTGCAAAAGCTGCAGGCCAGCAGGTAGTTCTCCCAGACGAAGGCCCGCGCGGGGTAGACCGACTTCGGCCGAAAGTGCTCGATGTCGGTGCCGGCGCTGTCTTCGCAGTACATGCAGCGGGCGCGACCGTTGGCCATCTGGTCCAGGGCCGTCCGCACCGCGGCGAAGGGCCCGGCGGGCTTGCGTTGCCAGCGGGCCTCTGCCTCGGCGCGCGGGTCTGCGGCGGCGTTCACATGCGCTTGCAGCTGGTCCAGGGCGGCGGCGGTGGGGGCCGGGAGCGCTGACCGCGTGACGCGCCTCACCGGCGGCCGCGCCGCAGGCCGAGGGTGCGGAGGCTCTGCTCGGACAGCTCGGCGAGGTCGTCGGGCAGCTGGGCCTTCATCGCGAGGTAGGTCGCGCGGTCCGCCTCGGTGGCGGCGCCGCCGAGCAGCCGAACCTCAAGCTCAGCCACCGCGTCGCGCAGCGCCTCGGCGGGCCTCGACCGCGGCGAGTCGAGGCCAAAGAGCTCGCTGAGCACCGCGGCGTCGGCGCCGCCCATCGTGACCGTGCGGTGCAGCTCGGGGGGGACCACCTCCATGCGGCGGTCCTCGCCCGGGCCCGGCAGGCGGATCAGCCCGCCGGGGCTCGCCGCCTGGCAGATGAACGGGCTGTGGGTGGTGACCAAGAACTGCAGGCGTGGGAAGTGCTGCGTGAGCCAGAACCCGATGCGCTGCTGCCACTCGACATGGAGGTGTGCGTCCACCTCGTCGATCAGCACGACGCCGGGCTTGGGGCAGACCCACCGGCCGCTCGCGTCCTGCTCGAGGTCAAGCGCACCGAAGCAGCGGTGCAGGTGCCGCAGCAGGTCGAGCACCAGCGCGGTCACGGTGCGGTACCCATCGCTGAGGTCCTCGAGCGGCAGCAGCACGCCGTCGCGGCGCACCCACAGGCCGTCCGAGTCGACGCGGACCACCTCGCTGTGGTCGGGCAGCAAGCCCTGCGCGAGGAAGCGCAGCGCGCCGTCTTTGAGCTCGGCGGCGCCCGCCTTGCCCTCAAGCGCCCGCAGGTGCACCGTCTTGAGCCACTCCACGGCGTCGGAGAGGGTGGCGGCCTCGCTGAACAGGCTGACCACCCGGGCGTAGACCGGGTCGACGCTGCGGTCTTGAATGTCCTTGGTCGGCGGGCCGAGGTGCCGGTGCGCGCCATATGCAGCCAAGAACCAGCCGCTTGGGTTGGGGCGCCAGGGGCCCGCGTCGACGCGCCGCAGCGCAGACATCACGGCGGGATTGGCCCCCTGAAGCTCGCCCACCCCGAGGCGGACGTCCCCGGGGCTCAGGTCGCCGCGCTGGTCGGACACGCTGCCCAAGACATCATGGGTGCCTGCGGGTGCGCTCCCCCACCACAGCGCCGGGCCGACGAGGGGCGCAGGGCCACCCTCGGGCGCGCCGTCGACCAGATCGACGCCGGCCTGGGGATCGAGCTGCAGCAGCGCCGTGCTCAGGGCCTTCCCTTCCCGCACCCAGCGCAGGCGGCTCCCCATCAGGGTGCGGGCGAGCGTCGGCCCGACCGCTGTCGCCGCGATGGACCGGAGCAGGGTGGTCTTGCCGGAGCCGTTGCGCCCGGCGAAGACGGTCCAGGTGCCCGGGCCGGGGAGGTCGACCGTGTGAACGCCGGCGAAGCACCGGATGTCTTCGATGTGAAGGCGATGGATGTGCACAGCGTGGCCCTCCCGGCGAGCGGGCGCCCTATCGCCCCCTCCCGCGGCTGTCAGGGCGGCTCTGGTCCGCGGTCGGACCGCTGCGCCCACGCTGGTCCGGTGCCCGCTCCCCGCCCCCTCAGCCCCCCGCCTTCTCGACCACCTCGACGTGCTCTTCGACGCCCTCTCTGTCGTAGAACCGCGCGGTCAGCCTTGCCCCGTCGAGCTCGACCCACACAAAACCCGGCGTGCTCGCCGCGAAGCTGCTCGGGTGGCCCCGGTCGACAAAGCCGGTGGTCTTGGCCCCCGCGCCGCTGACCGCCAGCGCGACCCCGCAGGTCGGCGCCAGCCACTGGCGGCTGTGGTCGTGGCCGGCGAGGTAGAGGTCGACCGCGCCGCAGAGCTGCTCTTCGACCAGCGCTTGGACCCCGGCCCCGTTGACCACCGGCGCCCAGTCTTGGCCCTCATAGGCCCCGGCGTTGCCGTGGGGGCCGTTGCTTTTGTAGGGGTGGTGCCCGTAGGCCACCCGCCAGACCGCGCCCTCGGCCGCCGCCGCGGCCAGCCCCTCGCGGATGGTCTGCTCTTGGCTGCGGTCGCCCCACACGTCGACCAGCATCGCCGCGTTGGTGTCGAGGGCCAAGAAGTGCGCGTGCGCCGCGGTGAAGTGGTAGTGGCGCGCCGGCAGGGTCCACTTGGTGCTGCGGCGGGTGTACCCGATCTGGGCGTCGGCCTTCTCGGCCTCGAGGCTGCCCGTCCCATAGTCGTGGTTGCCCAAGACCGGGTAGAACGGCAGGTCAAGGGCGGCGTAGGGGGCCTCGAACTTGCTCTGGAATTGGGGGTCGTCGATCCCCTCGACCCCGACCTGGTAGAAGTTGTCGCCCAGGTAGAGCACAAAGTCGCAGCCCGGCGCCTCGGGCGCGGTCAGGCCGGCGCAGACCTCGGCGATCGCCGCTGCCACCGCGTACTGGTCGGCGTTGCCCTCGCCTGCGTCGCCGATGGCCACAAAACGCACGAGGTTGGGGCGGTGGGGCCCCCGCAGGGGCTCGCGCCACATCGGGCCCTCGGGCGCGGTGTCCTCGGCCGCGTCGGGGCGGACCGTGGTGAAGGCCCAGGGCTGGCGGTCTTGGCTGCAGCCGCCGGCGGCGAGGCCGAGCAGCAGCGCCGGCCCGCCGC
>JBJONS010000706.1:0-5215 GCA_046051725.1 Pseudomonadota bacterium
CCACCGGGGGGCGCACCGCGGCGGCGGCCTCGCCGGCGCGCCCCGCGGCAGAGACCTCGGCGGCCCGGCCCGCTTGGCCCGCGGCGGCGACCTCGCCGGCCCGACCGGCCTGGGCGAGCTCACCGGCGCGGGCGGCGGCGCCCACCTCGCCGGCCCGGGCGAGGCTGCCGGCCCGGCCGGCCGTGCCCGCGCCCCCGGCGGCCATCGCGGCCAGATCGGCCCCGGCGCGGCCGATCGCCCGCACCCGGTGGCCGCTGCGCCAGTCGTCGCGGGCGGCGGCGGTGAGGCCGTTGCCCAGCTGGGCGCCGACCTGGCGGCGGTCGTTGAGCACCACGCCCATGGCCGCGCGGGCCCGCGCGCCGGCCCCCGCGCCTTGGGCGCGCTGGCGGGCGTCCTCGTCGACCACCGCGCCGGTGGCGTGCAGGGGGCTGAGGCTGAACGCGGTGCGGGCGAGGCCCAGCTGGGCCTCTTCGTCGACGCCAAGGCGCACGAGGCCGGCGGCCATGTTGCCGCCCGCACGGGCCACGCCCGAGTTGAGCTCGATGCCCGCGTCGATGGCGGTGCCCGCGCCCCGCACCGCGGCGCCGACGCGCCCGTAGCCGGCCCGCTCGGCCGCGCCGGCCAGCCCGCCGGTGATCGCGTGGTTGGCGCCGTGCATGGCGCGATCCCGCAGGTCCATCGCTTGGCCGCCGAGGTTCGTGGCGGCGGTCACCGCGCTGGCCAGGGGGTTCTGCCACCAGGGGCGGGCGGCGGGAGCGGCGGCCTGGGCCGGGGCGGCGGCGACCTGCTGCTGCCGAGCGGCGTTCCCGGCGCCGGCGGGGGCCTGGGCGGGGCGGGCGGCGTCCGACGCGACGGCGACCTGCTTGCGGGTGGCCTTCTTGTGCTTGCTCATGCTCCCTCCCCTGGGCGGTCCGTCGATCCCCGTACCCAGCGCCGCTCCAAGGCGCCGGGCGCGCCCGACGAAAGCCGCGCCAAGATGACCTGTTTCGGCCGCTCCCGCCAGGGATCGCGCCTGCGCAAGGCCCGGAGCCGCTGGCCTTGCATGGGGCCGGGGGTCGGGTGGGCGCCTGATCCGGTGCCCTTCGGGCTTCGCCGGGGGCCCCGCGCCGCGCCTCCTCGCTGCGCTGCGGGGTCGCGGCGCGCCCGGCTCGGTCGGCTGCGCCGACGGCTGAGCCCCCGCGGGCCCCGGGGCGCATTTCTGGGTGTCTCCGTTGTCTTCGGGGGCGGTCTTGTCGTTGACGGTCGACGCTGGGCTCGGCGCCGTCGTGTGACATGGCGCCGGGGGCGGGCCCCGCCCCCGGACCCCCGCGGCCAAGGGGCCTGCGCGGCCCCTTGGATCCCGCGCCAAGGGGGGCCCGCGCGCGGGCTTGGCGCGGCGCATGGCAGCGCCGCGCGCCAGCGCGCAACGGCCCCCCTTTGGAAACCCCCCGGGGGTCGGCGCGGCCCGCTGCCCGCGTGGGCCATGAGGGGGTCGCCGCGAAGGCCTGGGCTCGTGCCGGTCGTCGCAAGGGGAGCGCGTCTGGGGGTGCGCGGTGCCCACCTTGGGGCGTCGCATCGCGCAGGTCGGGGTGCCCGGCGCCTACGATGAGATGTCGCAACCCACGCGCTGGGCTGCCCGGTGACCACGATGGGGCGCCGCATCGCGCAGGTCGGGCTGCCCGGTGAGCCCCTTGGGGCGTCGCGTGGTGCAGGTCGGGGTGCCCGGCGCCCACGATGGGGCGTCGCAGCGCGCAGGCCGGGGTGCCCGGTGGCCACGTTGGGGCGCCGCATCGTGCAGGTCGGGGTGCCCGGTGCCCACCTTGGGCCGTCGCATCGCGCAGGTCGGGGTGCCCGGTGCCCACCTTGGGCCGTCGCATCGGGCAGTTCGGGGTGCCTGGCGCCCACCTTGGGGCGTCGCGGCGCCCACACCCAGCGCCTCGACCCCCAGCCCGCGCGGCGGAGCGGAGCCGGCGCCCGACCCGCCGGGCGCCCGGGTTAGACCAAAGCATGCGCTTTTTCAACACCACCGGCCCCTGCGACCCCGCCCGCCACTTCATGCTGGCGCCAGGCGCGCGCCTGCCTGACCTGCAGCCCTTCATCACGCGCCAGCAGTACTTCGTGCTGCACGCCCCGCGGCAGACCGGCAAGACCACCGCCATGCGGGCCTTCGCCGCCGAGCTGCGGGCGCAGGGCCTCGCCGCTTGTTGGGTCACTATCGAGGCGAGCCAGGGGGTCGAAGACCCCGCGGAGGCCGAGCCGCTGTGGCTGCGGGCGCTCCACCGGGCCGGCGCTGCGCTGCCCGCAGATCAGCGGCCGCCCGACCCGCGGGCCTTCGACGCCGAGCCCACGGGCGACCGGCTCGCGGCGTACCTGAGGGCTTGGGCCGGCGCCCTGTCGGTGCCGCTGGTGCTGCTCATCGACGAGGCCGACGTCGTCGTGGGCCCGGCGCTGATCAGCTTCTTGCGCCAGCTGCGCGACGGCTTCATGGACCGGGCCGTGGGCGCCTTTCCGACGTCGGTCGCGCTGGTCGGCATGCGTGACCTGCGCGACTACCTCACCCAAGCCAAAGGTGGGCACGCGCCCAACCCAGGCTCGCCCTTCAACATCAAGGCGGCCTCGATCACGCTGCGCAACTTTTCGCCCGCCGAGGTCGAGCAGCTCCTCCACCAACACACCGAAGAGACGGGGCAGCCGTTTGCGCCCGATGCCACCGCCGAGCTGGCCCGGGTCACCGACGGTCAGCCCTTCTTGGTCAACGCCTTGGCCGACCTGTGCGTGACCACGCTCGTGCCCGACCGCGCCCAGCCCGTGACCCGCGCGCAGGTGGCAGAGGCCCGCGAGCGGCTCATCCTCGCCCGCACCACCCACCTCGACAGCCTCGCGCAGCGGCTGCGCGAGCCCCGCGTCGCGCAGATCGTGCAGGCGGTGGTGCTGGGCGACGACCCGATGGCCATCCCCTACGACACCGACGACACGCAGTACGTGCTCGACCTCGGCTTGCTGCGGCGGGGCCCCGACGGCCTCGAGGCGGCCAACCCCATCTACCGCGAGGTCCTGGTTCGGCAGCTGTCGTTGAGCCTGCAATCGGCCATCCCCCGACCGACCTGGCCCTGGGCCACGCCCGAGGGCCGCTTGGACATGCCCGCCCTGCTCGAGGCCTTCCGCCAATGGTGGCGCGAGAACGCCGACATCGCCGTGCGCCCCATCCCCGAGTACCCCGAGGCCGTGCCCCACCTCGCCCTCTGCGGCTTCTTGCAGCGCGTGATCAACGGCGGCGGCCGCGTGCACCGCGAGTTCGCCGCCGGCCGTGGCGCGATGGACCTGCTGGTCGAGTTCGGGCCCGACCGCTTCGCCATCGAGCTCAAGCGCCTCCGCAGCCGCGACCGCCTCGAGGTGGTCGTCGCGCGCGGCGTGGCCCAGCTGGGCCGGTACCTCGACACCGTCGGCCTCGACCACGGCTGGCTGGTGGTCTTCGACGTGCGCCCCGACCAGCCCTGGGAGGCCCGCCTGTGGACCGCCACCCACGAGGTCGACGGCAAGCGGGTGGTGGTGCTCGGGGCCTGAGCGCGGGGGCGGGGGGCCGAGCGGGTTAGGCCCGCCGGCCCAGGAGCCAGGACCGCCCGTGACCAGCACCGCCCACACCCCGCCGATCCCGCGCCCCGCCTGGATCGAGGTGGCCGGCTTCAAGGCGCTGCGCGATCCGGCGCGCCTCGAGCTGCGCCCGCTCACGCTCATCGCGGGGGCCAACAGCGCCGGCAAGTCCTCGGCCATGCAGCCCCTGCTGCTGATGAAGCAGACCCTCGAGGCGGCCTATGACCCAGGGCCGCTGCTGCTGGACGGCCCGCACGTCCAGTTCACCCAGCTCGACCAGCTGCTGACCCGGGGGGCGGCCCCAGGGCCCCGCGCGCTCTCGGTGACCTTCGGCACGTGGTCGATCGGCGCCGGCTCGGCGAAGCAGGCCTGGGGCCCGGGCCCCGTGCGCGTCCGCCTCGTCGCGCCTGAGCAGGTGCCGCCGCCCTTCTCCTTCGACCCGCCCATCGTCGAGCAGGCCATCGCGGGGGGGTGGGTCCACATCCGCGAGGGGATGCCTGTTGAAGACTACCTGCGGGTGCTCTACGCGCGGAGTCCGATGGCCGCTGCGATGATGCACGCCGAGGCGGATAGCCTCGCGGTGCAGACCTACCGACCCGGCCGCCTGCTGGCGCCGAGCGTGGTCGTCCGGCCGCGCCCCGGCCAGGAGCCCGAGTACGGCGGGCCCGTGTTCGGTCCTGGCATCGTCGAGCCCCTCGACGGGCACGAACAATTCCTGCGCGCCATCCTGCACCTGCCCGGCCTGCGCGGGCACCGCGAGCGGCGCTACAGCGTGGCCCAGGTCGCAGAGCGCGCGGGGAGCATCCAGGCCCAGGGGCCGTTCACCCCCTACGCCGCCAGCCTGTTGGCCCGCTGGCAAGACGAGGGCGACGCCCGCCTCGGGTGGGTGCAGGCGGCGCTGCAGGCCACCGGCCTGACCTCGACCGTCGACGCGCGGCGGGTCAGCGCCGCCGAGCTCGAGCTCAAGGTGGGGCGCACAGCGGCGTCGACCCCGGGCGGCGCGCAGGACCTCGTCGACATCGCCGACGTCGGCTTCGGGGTCAGCCAGGTGCTGCCGGTCATCGTCGCCCTCGCCGCCGCGGCCCCGGGGCAGCTCGTCTACGTCGAGCAGCCCGAGCTGCACCTGCACCCCCGGGCCCAGCGGGCGATGGGCCGGCTACTCGCCCAGGCGGCGCGGCGCGGGGTCTGCGTGGTGGCCGAGACCCACAGCCGGCTCTTGCTGCGGGCGGTGCAGACCGAGGTCGCGCGCGGCGCGCTGGCCCCCGATGAGGTCGGCCTGCATTGGTTCAGCCGCGACCCCGAGAGCGGCTTTGCGACCGTGCGCCTCGCCGAGCTCGACCGCCGCGGCGCCTTTGGCGACTGGCCGGTCGACTTCGCCGACGTCGAGGCCGAGGCCGACGAGGAGTGGCTCGACCTCGCCCTCGCCGCGGAGGCGCGATGAGGAGCCCCGGCCGCCGCCTCGTGGTCGACGCCGACGTGGGCCGGGCCGCCGCGGACCCCGCGCGGGTCGATCGGGGCGCCCCCCTGGACGCCCGCGCGCTGCAGATCAGCAAGGCGCTGCGGCAGATCAAGGAGGCCCGCCACACGGTGGTCTTCGCGCCGGCGCTGACCGCCGAGTGGGACAAACACGCTCCGGAGCCCCGGG
>JBJONS010000707.1:0-6823 GCA_046051725.1 Pseudomonadota bacterium
TCATGTCGGTGGCCTGCAGGCCGGCGGCGTAGCCCAGCGCGCTGAGGAAGATGACCCACAGGCCCGCCCCGGCGCCGGTCGCGGCGGTGAAGGTCACCGGGTTCATGCCGGCGAGGCCGGCGGGGATGCTGATGAGCTGGCGGATGGCCGGCAGCAAGCGGCAGAAGAAGGTCGCCCCCACGCCATAGTCGCGGAAGAGCTGCTCGGCGCGGGCCAGCGCGGCGGGCGGCAAGAAGAAGTACTTGCCGTACTTGAGCAAGAAGGGCTGGCCGACCTTCTGGGCGAGGCCGTAGTTGACCCAGGCGCCGGCCAGCGAGCCCAGGATGCCCATCAGCACGCTGATGGCGAGGTCGACCTTCGGGCTGCCGGTGCTCAGCTCACCGCGGGCGGCGAGGAAGCCCGCCGGGATCATCACCACCTCGCTGGGGAAGGGGATGAAGCTGCTCTCGATGGTCATGAAGAAAAAGATGAGGAAGAAGCCCCAGACTGGGGCGAGCTCGGCCATCGCCTCGATGTGCCCGATCAGCAGCTCGGTCATCTGGATCTCCGCGGAGGGGGTTGCCCCCGCCGCTATTCCGGCGGGATCGACCGCGCCGCGCCGCCACGCGCCGGCGACCGCCCTCAGGGCCGGGCCAGCTCGAGGCGCAGCCCCACCGCCGCGCCCTCATAGGTCGCCGTGGTGGAGACCAGCGCCAGGGTGTCGGGCACCTCTTCGTCGGCCTCGATGACAAAGCTGGCCGGCGCGCCGAAGTAGTCGAGATCGACGATCGGGGCCTCTTCGAGGTCCATGGTCCGAATCGAGGTGGTCTGCAAGGGCGGGTCGACCAGCAGCACAAATCGCCCCCGGTCGGCGAGGTACTGGCCCGAGAACATGTACTCAACCCGGCCCGACCCGTCGTCTTCGGACTGAAACATGACCCAGCCGGCGCTCTCGTCCTCGACCTCGACGCCGTCGCTGAGCGTCAGGCGCAGCAGCGCGACGTCCCACAGGCCGCCGAGCTCGGCGCGGTTGACGCAGCCGCCGAGCAGCAGCGCGAGGAGGGGCAGGCCGCCGCGGAGCCGCCGCGGGAGGGTGCGCGTCGGCATCAGAGGGCTCCCCGCAGCGTCAGCTGGTAGGACAGCGCGCCGCGCGCGAAGGGGTAGAGCTGAAGCTGCTCAGGGTCGTTGTAGAGGAAGGCGAGGCGCACGAGGAAGTCGTCGGCCTCGCCGTTGAGCTCAAATCGGGCGCTGGGCAGGCGGGCAGGGGCGAGGCCCTGCGACCAGACCGCCGGGGTGCTCACGAAGCCGCCGCGGGCGAGGAGACCGAGCGGCACGTCATCCTCGTCGCCGTCGAGCACGCGGGGCCGGTGGTAGCCGGGCGTGTGCAGGCCCACCGCCAGCTCGGAGAGCGCCGCCTCGGGCTCGATGCGGTAGCGCACGCCGAGATCGGCGATGCGCGCGATGTTCTGCTGCTGGGCGCCGGTCACGCGCAGGCGGCCGATCGCCGGAGCGTCCAGCCCCGCGGGCGCGCCGAGCCCGGACGGCGCGGCCACCGTGACCGGCAGCTGCTGGTAGGCGAGGCTGGTGAGGCCCAGCGCCTCGCCCAGGTCGTCGGCGCCGAGGCCGTCCGGGTCGAGCCGGTCGAGGCCCGCCTGCCAGACCGCCTGCTCGCCGATGCTCTTGGCGACAAAGGCGTAGCCGCCGAGGGTCGGCTCGCTGAGCTGGGCGTAGCCGCCCTTGCTGCCCAGCCAGGCCGCCGAGGCCTGGACCAGCTTGGCGTCGACCCGCGCCCCGAGCAGGTAGTCGAGCTTGATCGCGCCGAGATCGAGGTCGCCGGGGATGAGCAGGTCGAGCAGCGGCGCGGAGGCGGCGATGGCCACGACGTAGGCCGGGGCGACGAAGGAGTTCATGTTCACCCGGGTGAACTGGTCGCCGTAGGCGGGGAAGCCCGCGGTCAGGCTCGTCGCGAAGATGACGCCCACCGGCCCCTTGTTGTAGGTCAGGCCGAAGTTGCCCGCCTGCATGTCGAGGCCCCGCATGGCCACGCGGTGCTTGGCGACGCAGTCGCCCACCTCGGACATGCCGTCGTCGACCGCGTCGCGGTGGAAGACCGGCATGCGGGTGGCGTTGTAGGTCGTGTTGAGGTCCATGACGACCAGCAGGCCATCCTCGGCGCCGACCCGCTCGCGGTCGAGGTGGCGCGCGGCGAAGGCCGAGGCCGAGTAGGTGTTGGCCTGGCGCTGGATGGCGTCCTCGGCGTTGCGGGCCCCCGCGGTGCCGGCGATGACCGCCACGTCCTCACAGCTCGCGCCCTCGGGCGTAAAGGTCGAGGTCTGGTCCGCCACGGCGGGCGCGGCCACGGCCAGCAGGGCTACCCCGACGACCGCGCGCCTCATCGCCCACCCCCGGCCTTGCGCTCGGCCACCAGCGGGCAGGCCGGCGACACGTTGAGGTACATGCCGATGCGCCCGCCGAAGTCCTCGACCACCGCGCAGTCGAGCTGGCTGATGGCGAAGGCGCACTCGTAGAGGTCTTCGGGGCCCGGCGCGGCCGTGTCAGCGGAGTCAACGCCAGGCACGCCATCTTCGGGCGGGGTCGCGAGGCAGGTGAACTGGTCGCGGAAGTCTTCATAGCGCTGGTTGCCGAGCTCTCGGTCGCCGGTGCAGGCCTCGGTCACGTAGGCGATCGCGTAGCCCGCCTCGAGGCAGGGCTGGGTGTCGGCCACGGGCTGAAAGCCGGCGCAGGACGACAGGCCCACCAGCAGCAGCGCGCCGACCAGGCGCTCGGCCGGCCTCATGGGACCACCACCGCGCCGCCGCCCACGCCGACGCGGATCGCGTAGAGGGGCGTGCGGTCGATGGCCGCCCGCAGGATCAGGCTGGCGCCGACCTGCGTGGTGAACACCAGGGGCACCCCCAGCACGCTGAGGCCCTGGCTGGTCTCGACGCAGCCGCCGTCGATCGCCAGCACGTCCACGTCGTAGCCGAGGTTGTTCTCGACGCTGAGCGACACGGGCTGGGCCGGGTCGCCCGACGCGCAGGCCACGGTCCCGCCCGCCGGGATGGCGGTCACCGTGGTCGCGGGTGCCCCGGTGTCTGCACCGCCGTCGCCGGCGCCCGGGTCGACCGGCACCCCGACCTCGACCCAGCCGCCGCTGTCTTCGGCGTCCCAGGCGAGGCCGCTGCTGCCGAGCTCGGGGGTGTAGGTGGTCGCGAGGGTGCAGCTCAGCAGAGCCAGCGCCCAGGGCAGGACGAGGACGGGCATCGGGACGTCTCCAGGGGGGAGGACAAGACCACAGGCCCGGGCTGCGTGCAAGCCCGGACCCGCGCAGGCCGGTCCACCCTCAGGTGTCGGTGACCTCGAGCACGCGCACGATCCGCCCAGCGGGGTCGGTGTCGCCGCGCAGGTCGACCCGCCCGAGCACCGACCAGGCCGACTCTTCGCCCTCTTCGTCCGAGGGGGCGAGCAGCCGCTGGCGCACCCGCCACTGGTGGGGGCCGACCTTCTCGATGCGGGTCTGGGTGGCGAGGCGCCCGCGGTGGTCAAAGGCAGGCGGCGCGCCGTGCTCGTCGTAGAAGCGCAGGCAGGCGGCCTCGATCTCGGCCGCCTTGAGGCCCAGCTCTTCGCCGTCTTCGGTCCAGGCGCACAGGGCCTGGGCCTCGTCCCAGTCGCCCATGTGCAGGGCGCGCAGCAGCTGGTGCAGCTCGGCGCGCACCCGGGCGGCGAAGGCCCGCGGATCGGCCGAGATGTCGGCCTTCGGCCCGCTGACCACCACCGGAGCGGCCTCGCCGTCGATCATCTCGCCCCAGGCTTGCACCAGCGAGCTGTCGACCCGCGCGAGCATCGCCCGCAGCCAGGCCTCGATCTCGATGACCTGGTCGTCTTTGAACTGCTCGGGCACCGTCTGGGCCAGCGTGCGCCAGCAGCCGGCGAGGTAGCGCAGCAAGAGCCCCTCCATCCGCTGCATGCTGTTGCTGTGCACGTACTCGACAAAACCGGCCCAGCTCTCCAACATCTCGCGCAGCAGGCCCTTGGGGGCGATGTGCTCTTCTTTGACCCAGGGGTGCTGCAGGCCCCAGGTGTTGAAGTGCGCGTAGATCCAGTCGCCCAGGGGCTTGGGGTAGGTCACCGCCTCGATGGCCTCGGCCCGCTCTTCAAAAGGCACGCCGTTGGCCTTCAGCTCGTTGATCTTGACCCCGCGCAGGGTGCGCTCTTGGGCCTGCAGCAGGGCCCGCGGGCTGTCTTGGATGGCCTCGACCAAGCTGACCACGTCGAGCCCGTAGGTCTGGCTCTCGGGGTTGAGCTCGGGCAGGGCCGCCACCAGCCACAGGCCGAGGCTGCTGTGGATCGAGAAGTCGAGCTGCAGGTCGGGGTCGACGTCGACCCGGTGGCAGCGGCCGTCGAGGCGCTGGCGGATGAGCCCGACCCGCACGAGATCGCCGAGGCTGCGCCGGGCCGCTGCCCGCGCCTGGGCCTTGCCGTTGCGGGTCTGGTGGCTGCGCTCGATGAGCTCGAGCACCATGCGGTAGCCGCCGCCAAACGGCAGGGCCGCGCCGCCGCGCGACAGGCGCGCCGCGCGCTGCAGCTGGGTGAGCACAACGCCGTGGTCGACCTTCAGCACGGGCTGCAGGGGCTCAGGCGGCGAGCCGACCAGCTTCTCGAAGGTGCCCTGATCCCAGTGCTTGTAGCCCTTCTCGGGCGGGGTCGCGCGCACGGCCTTCTTCTTGGCCAAGGCGCCGCTGGCGATCTTCTCGTCGATGCGCTTGTTGTCGATGATGTGCTCAGGCGCCTGCACATAGACGAAGCCCTCGGTGTCAAAACCCGCCCGCCCGGCCCGCCCGGCGATCTGGTGGAACTCGCGCGCCGACAGGATGACCGTGGCCTTGCCGTCGAACTTGCAGAGCTTGGCGAACAGCACCGAGCGGATCGGCACGTTGATGCCCACGCCCAGGGTGTCGGTGCCGACGATGACCTTGAGCAGGCCCTTCTGCGCGAGGCGCTCGACCGCGAGCCGGTAGCGCGGCAGCAGACCGGCGTGGTGCAGGCCCACCCCGTGCTCGAGGATGCGGCGCAGGTCTTTGCCGTAGGCGGTGTCAAAACGCACGCCGGTCAGCGCGTCGCGGATGGCCTTCTTCTCGTCTTTGTCGCAGTAGTTCTGGCTGAGCAGGGCCCCGGCCTGCTCGGCGCACTCGCGCTGGGTGAACATCACGAGGTAGACCGGCGCCTTGTTGCCCCGGGCGAGCTGGTCGATGGTCTCGTGCAGCGGCGTCTCGCGGTAGGCGAAGCGCAGGGGCACCGGCCGCTGGGCCCCGCGCACCACCGCGACCCCGCGCCCGGTGCGGCGGGCGAGGTCTTCTTCGATGAAGCGGGTGTCGCCGAGGGTGGCGCTCATCAGCAGGAACTGGGCGCGCTGCAGCACGAGCAGCGGCAGCTGCCAGGCCATGCCGCGGGCGGCGTCGCCATAGTAGTGAAACTCGTCCATCACGACGAAGTCAGCGCGGGCGGCGTCCCAGTCGCCGAGCGCCACGCTGGCCAGCACCTCGGCGGTGCAGCAGATGACCGGGGCGGTCGGGTTGACCGTGGCGTCGCCGGTCATCAGGCCGACGTTGTCGGCGCCGAGCTCGCGGCAGAGCTCGAAGAACTTCTCGCTGACCAGGGCCTTGATCGGCGCGGTGAACCACGAGCGCTTGGCCTGGGCCAGGGCGAGGAAGTGCACCGCCCGGGCCACCAGCGACTTGCCCGAGCCGGTCGGGGTCGCGAGGATCACGTGCTGGCCGCTGTAGAACTCGAGCGCCGCCTCTTCTTGGTGGGGGTAGAGGCGCAGGCCCCGGCCCTCGTGCCAGCTGATGAAGTCGACCAGCGCGTCGTCGGCGCCGCCCGGGTAGCCCCGCTCGGGGATGATCTCGTCGAGGCGCGGGCCCGCGGCGGCGGACGGGGGCGGCGAAGGGGGCGCAGAGGCGGGCGGCGTGGTGGACATGGGGCCGGTCTATCCAGGCACCCCCGCGCAGGCCACCGCGGTTGCGGTCAGGTTTTGACCTCAACCGAGGGGCGCAGCCAGCGGCGCAGCGCGCGCTCCAGCGCGGCCGGCTGCACCGGCTTGCTCAGGTAGTCGTCCATGCCCGCGGCCGTGCAGCGCTCCAGGTCGCCGGGCAGCGCGTTGGCGGTCATCGCCACCACCGGCACCGCCGGGTTCAGCACCCCTCCGCCGGACCGCAGGCGCAGCGTGGCGCCATAGCCGTCCAGGTTCGGCATCTGGCAGTCCATCAGCACCAGATCGTAGTTGATGCGGGCCAGGGCCTCGAGCGCCTCGACGCCGTCGCTGACCACGTCGACCGCCTGCTCAAAGCGCATGAGCAGGAACGACGCGACCTGCTGGTTCACCACGTTGTCTTCGACGACCAGCACCCGCCCGCGGGGCAGCGGACCGCCCGGCGGCGGGACCAGGGCCACCGGCGCCGCGGGGCGGTCGGCGGCCTGCAGCGGCAGCAGCACGATGAAGGTCGCGCCCTCACCCAGCGCGCTGCGCAAGGTGATCTCGCCGCCCATGACCTCGACGAGCTGGCGGCAGATCGCGAGGCCCAGGCCCGTGCCGCCGTAGCGCCGGGTGGTGCTCGAGTCCGCCTGCACAAAGGGGCTGAAGATCGCCGACTGCCGCTCGGTCGCCACGCCAATGCCCGAGTCTTGCACGTCGAGGCGCAGGCGCCCCTGGTCGGCCTGGGCGCTCAGCCGCACCCCGCCGTGGGCGGTGAACTTGACCGCGTTGCCGACGAGGTTGACCAGCAGCTGCCGCAGGCGGCCGGCGTCGAGGCGCAGCCAGCGGGGCAGGGCCGGATCGACGACCAGG
>JBJONS010000708.1:0-3063 GCA_046051725.1 Pseudomonadota bacterium
CGCTCGCCGAACAGCGCCGCGCGCTCGCGCTTGAGCGCCTTGCGTGCGTCCTTGACGATCTCGTCCACCGCGGGCTGCTCGGGGACGTCGTCGTCGAGGTCGATCTGGCGGTCGACCGCCCAGCGCTGCCCGGCCGGACCCAGGCGCAGCTCGCCCATGCGCTCGGTCTGGAAGTGCGCCCGCACCCAGACCGCCCCGCCCACCCGCAGCGGCGGGTAGTTGCCGTGGTGCGAGTTGGCGTCGATCACGACGTCAACGAGGCCATCTTCGGCGATGCGGCGGGCGGCGTCGCCCGCGCCCGCGCTGAGCAGCACGAGCAGGTCGACCTGGGGCCGCAAGTCCGCCGCCGCCGCCGCCCCCTGCCGGTAGGGGTCGGCGGTGACGAAGGGGGCGGTCGGCACCGCCGCGCTGCCCTGGGCGCTGAGGCCGAGCACGCCGATGCGCAGGCCGCCTTGTGAGAACACCGCGCTGGGCGTCAAACCGGGCCCGTCGATGTTGGCGCTGAGCACCGGGAAGGGCGTGGGCCCGCCGAGGCTGCGCAGCCCCATCATGTCGCCGTAGCCGAGGTTGGCGGCGTCGAGGCCGCCCGCGGCGAAGGCGGCCACCATCCCGGCGTTCGCTGTCGTCGCGTCGGCCCGGGGCCCGCCCGAGAAGTCGGCGGCGTCGAGGGCCCAGCCGCCGGCGTTGAGCCAGAGCACGGCGGCCTCGGGGTGGGCGGCGCGGGTGGCCGCGACGTATGCCGCCTGGCGCGCGAGGCCGCCCTTGGGGTCGTCGGCGCAGCCGCAGGGCGAGGGGTCGCCCCGCTCTTCGGCGCCGTAGAGCAGCACCACCGCCGCGCCGTCGGGGGGCGCGAGGCGGGCGGAGAGGGGGCCGTCGACCACCAGTGTGCGGCTCAGGTCGATCGGCGGCCCCGGGGCCGGGCGGAGGGCCGCCGGGCTGCGGCAGGCGACCAGCAGCGCGGCGAGGGCGGCGGCGCGCGGGGGACGGTCGGCGGGAGGGGTGGGCATGGTCGGCGCTTATCCGCTGCGGCGGGGCCAACCCGCGTCAAGCCGGGCCGGCCGCAGACGATGGAGAGAGAGAGGAGGACGCCATGATCGCGCTGCACCGACCCGAGCCCAGCCCCTCGACCCGCGCCGCCGCGCCGGCGGACCTGCGCGAGCCCGAGGCCGCGATCGACCGCCCCTGGCTCATCGACGCGCACCTGATGCACGCGGCGATGGCCTCGACCCCCGTGGTGCTCGAGCGCCTGCCCATCGGCACCTGGATCGGCGGCCGGCTCGACCTCGGGGACGACTTCGCCGAGATCGGCTTCGTCGCCAGCCACACCGACCGGCTGCCGGCGCCCGGCGCCGAGGTCCGCCTGCGCTACTGGATGGGCGCGGTCGCCTGCGAGCTGCAGACCGAGGTGCTCGGCCACACCTCGCCCAACCGGGTCCGCCTCGCCCGCCCGCGGGCGGTGCGCTGCACCGACCGGCGGTTGCTGTTGCGGGTGGCGGCGGCGACGAGCGGCGGCTGGACGTTGATCTGGGGCCCGGCCGACCGCGGGCCGGTGCTGCCGGTCCTCGACCTGTCGGCCGGCGGCGCGGCCTGCGCCCTGCCGCCAGGGCTCGAGCTCGGCAGCGCCGAGGCCGAGGTCTGGGTGCACCTGCCGGGGACCGCCCCGATCACCGCCAGCGCCGAGCTGCGGCGGCGGTGGACCCACCAGGGCCAGCGCATGGTCGGGCTCGCGTTCGGCCCGATGGCCCCCGCCCACCTCGCCCGGCTCACCGGGGCGCTGCTGCGGGCGCATCCGGCCTGAGCGGGCGGGCCCCGCCCTCCGCTCTTCCCACAGGGTGAGATTGGTCCTTCGGGCGTGCTGGTCCCTGGACCCGCGTGGTCCGTCCCACCGTCTGAGCGGGGCCTGGCCCTCCGATCCTGGGACTGCTGGCGCCACAGACGACGAAGGCCGCCCCGCGGCGCGGGTCTTGTGGACCCACCCGGGAGCGGCCTGGGGTGTCGGGGGCGCCGGGGCCCCCGGGGCGCGCGGGTTTAGGCCCCGAGCGCGGCGCCGAAGCGCTCGAGCGCCTTGCGGAGCACCTTGAGGCGGCGCTTGGTGGGCGCGCCCTGGACGAAGGCGCTGAGCAGGTGGCTCAGGTCGCTGACCTCGTCCTTGAGCGCCTTCCAGCCGCTGCGGTCCAGCGCGGCGGTCGCGGTGACCAGCGCGGCGTTCGCGGCGCCGATGGCGGCGACGGTCTTCTTCCAGCTGCCGCCCTCGTGGGCGAGCTCGGCGTGGTGGGCGGCGAGGTCGAGCAGCCGGCGCAGGGCGGCGAGCTTGTTCTGCGCCTTGTCGGACAGGGTCCGGGTGTCGGCGACCGCGGCGGTCGGGGCCACGGGCGCGGCGACCGGGGCGGGCGCGGCGACCGGGGCGGGCGCGGGGGCCTCGGCGGGCGCGGCGGCGACCGGGGCCTCGGCCACCGGCTTGCGCGAGCGGGCCGGGGTGCCGTCCTTGCGGGGGCGGCCGGGGCCGCGACGCACCGGGGCCTCGGTCGTGGTGACCTCAGCGGCGGGAGCGACCTCAGAGGTCTGGGCGCTCTCGGCGGCGGACGGGGCATCGGCCGTCGTCGCGGCGGGGGCCTCTTCACCCTTGCGGATGCGGCGGGTCGAGGGGGCGTGCTGCTCGGCGTCGGGCAGGGGCTCGAGGCCGCAGGCGACCCGGGCGTCCGACACGATGCTGTAGGTGGCCGCCACCGACCAGCCGGCCCGGCGGCCGACCGTGTTGACGTCGATCTGCAGCAGGTCGCGGATGGTGATGACGCCCTCGGACTGCAGGCGGGCCATGCGCGACGAGCCGAAGTGCTTGATGTCGAGCACGGTGATCGACGAGTCGAGGGTGGCGTAGGGCGCCGGGGCCGCGACCGCGGGGGCGGCCTCGGCGACCGGAGCGGCCTCGGCGACCGGGGCTGCCGCGCCGACCGGGGCGGCCGCGACGACCGGGGCGGCCGCGACGACCGGGGCGGCCGCGACGACCGGGGCGGCCGCGACGACCGGCGCGGCCTCGACGACCGGCGCGGCGGCGGGGGCGGC